>JANLWF010000365.1:0-12463 GCA_031364385.1 Methylotenera sp. | reverse complement strand
GACGCGGTAGATGCATTGGCAAGCTTGATGGAGCCGATGATTATGGTGGTGCTAGGTGTATTAATTGGCGGCTTGGTAATTGCGATGTACTTGCCTATCTTCAAAATGGGTCAAGTGGTTTAAAGCCAAACTATAGGTAGGCAAAAAAAAGGTAGAGCTCCTAAATGGGCTCTACCTTTTTACACGCCGTATCTATTTGTAGCTTTAAGCTATTTTTTTGCTGCGCTTTGCAAATACTTCTCAATTTCTTTATAAGGCTGCGCACCAAGCATACGTTTACCATCCGCAAAAATTAGTGTTGGTGTACTGGTTACGCCAATCTTTCTCGCCAATTCACCCACTTTTTCTAATGGCACTTCACAATTACCTGTTGTTGCGGGTAGTTTGTTATTGAATATCCACTCATTCCAAGCTTTTACGCGGTTATTTGCACACCAAATTGATTTTGATTTTGCGGCAGCGTCTGGATGTAATTGCTCAATTGGATATAAAAATGTGTATATCGTGACATCATTAATATTACTCAATTCATTTTGCTCTAAACGTTTGCAATACGGGCAATCCACATCTGAAAATACCACCAGTTTGCGGCTACCGTTACCTTTTACAACTTTGATAGCCTGATCTAAAGGCAGGCTATTGAAATCAATTTTAGTTAATTCTTCCATGCGTTCGCCCGTAATGTCTTTTTTAGTTTTTGGGTCTACTAAGCGGCCTTCTGCAATTAAAAAAGTGAGTTTTTCATCGGTATAAATGATCTGTCCGCCCATAAATACTTCGTATAAACCTGTATACGGTGTTTTTATGACGCTTTCAATTTTAAACTTTGGGTAAGCTGCCTCTAATGCTTTTTTAAGGCTGGCTTCGTCTGCAAGCGCGAATTGGCTAAGGGTTAATAAAGTTGCTGCAATTAAATGTTTTAATTTCATTTTGGCTTTCTAAATTGGCTGTTTAAGCTGCCGCTTGTTGTATTAATAATTTTTTGATTGCTGCTTGGTTATTAAGTTGCTGCAAGCCCCAATGCGTTACTTTTTTTACTAGCGTTTTATCGCTAGCAAACAAACCATCTAAACCAGTAGTTAAGGTAGTCATTGTGGCAATATCGGCAACCCTAGCTCGCTCATACTTACGCAGCAAATTAAAATCGCCCACATCCTGACAGTTAGTTGTCAATTCGTCCAGTTTCATTACATCTCTAAAGCCTAAATTCACCCCTTGCCCCGCCATTGGGTGAATTTGATGCGCTGCATCTCCCACTAAAACAACTCTATCAGCAATTAACCTTGTCGCGGTTTGCTGATGCAACTCAAACGATTGCGTGTTGCTCACGGGCTTTAAATTACCCAATATGCTTTGTGACTGCACGCACACGCTTTTAGCCAGTTCATCTGCACTTAACAACAACAGTTGAGCAGCCTTTTGCGTTGACACTGACCACACCATAGACACATGCTGACTTGGCAGCGGCAGCAAGGCCAAGGTGTCGTGAGCTGCAAACCATTGTCTGGCGATATTAGCGTGGTTTTTCTCTGCTGAAAAATTCGCCACAATCGCAGTTTGATGGAAATTTTTATGACTCACACCAATATTAGCTTGGCTCCTAAGCCAAGAATTCACACCATCCGCCGCGACAATGAGTTTGGCAACAATGGTAATATCACCCTGCAAGCCAAGTTGGATATCAAGCGGCGTAGTATCCAAACCAATGCACTTGCCGTCTGTGACCACTGTCACGCCCAACAATTTTATTTGTTGCCATAAAGCATGCATCAGGTTTTGATTTTCGACAATCAAACCCAATTTTGGCAAATTGGCATCGCTTTCACTCAGCCTTAACGGAGTATCTGAGCCAGCACCCCAAATATGCATGGTATTAATATGATTGACACGACTTGTGTCTAAGTGAGGCCATACATCTAGTTGCTTAAGCCAAGCTTCTGTTGTAGGGCTGAGCGCATACACACGTTCATCCCAGGCTTTTTTTAGTTTAATATCTGGCTTATTTGCATCTACCAGCACCACTTTTTTACCTTGTTTGGCAAGCGCAATCGTGGCTGCCAAGCCTACCAATCCTGCGCCTACCACGATAATTTCAGCTTCAATACTTCTATCTACACTTTTATCTACACTGTGAAAAAAGTGATGCGTCATTTTCCAAAACTCATTTTGCTTACCAGTATATTTTTTACAGGTTTTAATAACTCCAAAGTGCCAAGACCCGCTCCACGTAAGGAAGATAGACCAATCGTGTCATTTGAAAAAATATTCACTAGTAAATCTGTAAACAATATTCCGCCTCGCGTATCGCGAATACGTTGTTGACTGTAGATATTAAGCATTTGAGCATCACCCCACCTTGCTTGTGGTGTATTCGTAATTAAATCAGCCAGCGTCCAAGCGTCTCGCAAGCCCACATTAAAGCCCTGCCCCGCGACTGGGTGCATGGTTTGTGCGGCGTTGCCAATGATGACCATATGCGGCGCGGTTGATGGCTTTAACGTGCTGAGTTTGAGCGGGAAGCTCATGCGTTTTTCTATACTTAAAAATTTGCCAACGCGGTCGCCAAAAGCTGTATGTAATTGGCTTAAAAATGTGCTGACATCTAACGCCAAAAGCGCATCAATACTAGCCTTTTCACCTGTCCATACCAATGAAAAGCCAGTTTCACCGTTCGGCAACAAAGCCATCGACCCGCTTGGCGTAAAGCGCTCGTAAGCGATGTTGTTGTGCGGCAACTCAGCCGTCACTTTGCTCACCAGCGCGTCGTGACCGTATTCTTTAGTTTCTTTTTTAATGCCAGCAATGTCGCTCAAGCTGCGTCCGCCATCGGCCACCACTAATAATGCGCTTGCCAGCGTTTGCGATTTTCCATTTTGATTAAATATTACTTGTGAACAAGCCTCGCTAGGCTTGATTTCTGTGGCTTCTGCCTCGTACATCACTTGGCTAATATCTAACGCCGCATCCAGTGCCTGTGTGAGCGCGCCATACGGCAACACATAGCCCAACGCGGGCTGATTGTGTTCTGCCGCTTTTAATTTGGTGCGACCAAGCCCGCCGCGTTGCGAAATATGAATCGTATTAATCACGGTGGCTTTGGCTTCTACTGCATGCCACACGCCGAGTTTTTCCAGAATTAATCGGCTACCATAAGATAGCGCAAGTGCGCGTGTATCCTTGTGCGAAGCGCCTTTTGCGCGTGCTTCTAACATGGTAAATAGCACATTTTGTTGCTGCAAAGCCAGCGCCAATACCGAGCCAACTGGGCCGCCGCCAACGATAATGATTGGTTCGCTCACTTATGCATCAAACCTTCAATATCCGCCACGCTTTTCATGGCGCTTTTGGTCAGGACTTCATTGCCTGTTTTGGTAATCAGCACGTCGTCTTCGATGCGGATACCGATATTCCAAAACTGTTTTGGCACATTATCGGCTGGGCGCACGTAGCAGCCTGGCTCAACCGTCAAAGTATTTCCTGCTTCTAGCAATGTCCAATTGCCCGCTTTATCCTTGTATTCGCCTGCATCATGCACGTCTAAGCCCAGCCAATGGCCAGTGCGGTGCATGTAAAATTGGCGATAGCTGCCAGTTTCTAACACTTCTTCGACTGTGCCTTTGCACAATTTAAAATCGATAAAGCCTTGCACCAACACGCCCAGCGCGGCCTCATGCGGTGCATTCCAATGCTGACTTGGCTTAGCGACTTCTATGGCGGCCAATTGCGCATTCAACACCATCTCATACAAATCTTTTTGCGCCGCACTAAATTTACCATTCACAGGAAAGGTGCGTGTTATGTCCGAAGCGTAGCCATCCAACTCGCAACCCGCGTCAATCAGCAATAAATCACCATCATTCAGCACACAATTATTAGCATTGTAATGTAGCGTACAAGCATTGACGCCGCCTGCGACGATGCTGGTGTAAGCTGGCGCTTGTGCGCCATTTTTATAAAATTCATGCAAAAATTCAGCTTCAACTTGGTATTCTTTTTGATTTGGCTTGGCAAATTGCATAGCACGATTATGTGCAGCCGCCGCAATATTGGCTGATTGGCGCATTAAATCAATCTCAAATGGAGTTTTAATTAAGCGTTGTGTATCAATTAATTGCCTAACATCCACAATACTTTCGGGCGCACTTACCCCTGTACGCGCTAAATCTTTTACCTTATTTAACCAGCATGTCACCCGCGCATCCCAAGTGCTATCTGCCCCCAAACTATAAAGTAGCTTGGCTTGATTGGCCATTAATTTTGGCACAAGAGAGTCTAGTTGGTTGATGCTATACGCTTCATCAAAACCAAATTGTCTTTTTGCAGCTTCTGGCCCAAACCGAAAACCATCCCAAATTTCGCGCTCCATGTCTTTATCGCGACAAAATAGGATAGATTTTGGCTGTTTACCAGCAATTAAAACTAGCACTGACTCTGGCTCAACAAAGCCTGTTAAATAATAAAAATAGCTGTCGAAACGATATGGATATTGGCTATCGCGATTTCTAACCAATTCTGGCGCGGTAGGGATAATGGCAATGCCTTCACCCATCTTATGAAGAAGCTGACTGCGACGTTGTTCAAATTCTTTTAAATTAAACATTTTTGAGTAAATCATCCAATTTTTTTAATCGTTCTGGCGTCCCAATATCGTGCCAAACACCTTGATAATACTGGGCTGTGGCGCACTTATTGTCAATCGCTTTTCGTAACAATGGCGCTAACTTAGCTGGCTCGCCTTTTACTATATCTGCAAATAATGCAGGGTAATATACGCCGACGCCAGAGAAAGTTAGCATTGGCGAGCCTGTGTGTTTTAACACACCTTCTTGTATTGCAAAGTCACCATTCGCGTGTTGCGGTGGGTTATTTACCAGTACTAGATGGGCAAGCATTTGAACGATTTTTTTTCCACCCCAATCCTCCGCCTTAAAGGGTGAAGGGGTGAGTGTGGCGAAATTAAACGCAGTAAAAGTGTCTCCATTCACCACTAAAAACGGCTCTTTTGTTTGCCCATTATCTGTAAGCAAATCAAGCGCATTGGCAATACCACCCGCGGTTTCAAGCGCGACTTTCTCTGGGCTATATAGAATGGACACGCCCCATTGCGCGCCGTTCCCTAACTCGGCCTCAATCATGTGGCCTAAATGCGCGTGGTTGATGACAATTTCTTTAAAGCCCGCCTTGGATAGTCGCTCCAGATGCCATACAATCAGAGGCTTGCCGCCCACTTTTAATAAAGGTTTTGGCATTTTATCCGTTAGCGGACGCATTCTCTCACCACGTCCAGCCGCTAAAATCATGGCTTTCATAATGATTTACACCACATATTTTGGCCTTGGCGCGCGTCCTTCCAGCGCATCGAGCAGCCGCAACATCGGCCGCAGCTCCACATAGCGCTCGCATACCTTTCGCAGGTAATCTAGTACTAGCGGCATGTCTTTGATATAGCCGTCTTTGCCGTCTCTATAACTAAGCCGTGCGAATATGCCCAGCACTTTAATGTGACGTTGCGCGCCCATCCATTCAAAATCGCGATAAAATTCGCTAAAATCCGTTGGCACTGGCAAACCAGCTTTGCGCGCTTTTTCCCAATAACGCACCGCCCAATCGATGATTTGCTCCTCTTCCCATTGAATATATGCATCTTTTAATAATGACACCAAATCATAAGTAATCGCGCCATACACTGCGTCTTGAAAATCCAGCACGCCAGGGTTATTTTGCTTTGTAAGCATGAGATTGCGTGAATGGTAATCTCTATGCACAGTCACTTGACCTTGCGACAGAACGTTTTTATTTAAGAGTTTAAACGTACTATCTAAAGCCGCTTGTTGCTCGGTATTTAACTCAAATTTTACATGCTTGGCCACATACCAATCTGGGAACAGCTGCATCTCACGTGTGAGCAACGCTTCGTCATAAGGCGGTAGCGCTTCTGGCCTGCTAGCCAGCTGCATTTTAATCAGCGCATCGGTAGCATCCGCGTACAGTTTAAGCGCTGTGTCATTATTCAGCGCGCTTAAATAAGTATCGTCGCCTAAGTCGCTTAGCAATAAAAAGCCATTTTCTAAATCTTGTGCTAACACTTGTGGCGCGTTCAAACCCGCGTCATATAACAGCTTTGCTATTTTTACAAACGGCGCGCAGTCTTCCTGCGGCGGCGGCGCATCCATGGCAATGAGCGTTTTATCATTAAGATGTACACGAAAATATCGCCTAAAGCTTGCATCAGCCGAAGCAGTCGTTAAGTCTAATGTTTGTACGCTTAATTTTTCTTTAAGCCAAGCTTCTAATTGCTGCTTTCTATCTAATATGTTTTTATTCACTATATATACCCACTGCAAGCCTTTATAATATTAGTATGAATCCACTTAAAAAAACCTATTTTTTTGATTGATTAAAAAAAGCTTTTATGCGATTTTATCATTCATGCGTAAAATACAAAACTTAAACCATTTTTTAGCTAAATTAAAATTTTCATTGCGCAACGCCCACTTAAATATTAATCTCGCAAAATACTTTTTTGCATCAGTAGTTACACTTTTCTTGTCTAGCTTTAGCCTTACTGCGCCTGCAGAAACAGTTGCTTCAGAGCTTTTAGAAACCCCAGACACTGCTGCTGCGTCCACTGCACTACCAGGCGCGATAGAGATTGAAGGCGATAAGCTAGACATATATTTAGATCGCAAAATGCGCGCATCTGGCAATGCAGTCATCAGTAAAGGTGTTCAAAAAATCTATGGCGATAATATTGAATACGACGTTCAAAACGATGAGTTAAAAGTTGATGGTAATGCGCGTATTGATTTAGGGGATAGTGAAATTCGCGGCCCTGCGCTTAATATGCGCTTAAGCGACAGCATAGGCGAAATGCGCGACGCATCTATTACGCTGAACAAGCAAATCAATAACTCTACCCAAAGAGAAGCTACTCCTCGCTACGACCCTAGCGTCTATACGCAGTCCAAATTATTAAATTCACAAACCAGCCTGACTGACGACCCGCGACTTTACCAAGACAATTATCGCGAACCCGCTTTGCCAATTGGACAGGCTTCAATAGATCCAAAATTTAATTCATCACGTGGTGATGCCGAAGCCATCTTTTTTGAAGGTCAAGATAAAAAACGCTTAGTAAATGCGCGTTACACCACCTGCGAGCCTGGCGTAGACGATTGGTACATTAAAGCCAAAGAAATTGAACTGGACGACTACACAGAATCGGGCACCGCCAAAAATGCTTACGTAGAATTCAAAGGCGTGCCGCTCTTATATACGCCTTGGATGAGCTTCTCGTTTAATAACGAGCGTAAGTCTGGATTATTAGCACCAACAATAGGCACAACTAGCCGTAGCGGCTTTGAAACCTTAATCCCATACTACATCAATATTGCACCAGATATGGATGCCACTGTTGGTGCGCGCTACTTAAGCAAGCGCGGTTTGCAATTGCAAGGGGAGTTTAGATATTTAGGCGAAAATTATTCTGGTATAGATAATTTGGAGTATCTAGATAATGATAGCCTTAACGGCGGTAGCCGCTATTACGCCAATATCAGTCATAGCCATAATCTTGGCGCAGGTTGGTCGGCTGGCTATAACCTTGAAAAAGTGTCGGATGACAAATATTTTTCTGAGATGTCTACCCGCATCATCAGCACCAGCCGGGTTAATCTGCCACAGGAAGGACGCGTGGATTATGCAGGTAATGTGTGGCGCTTTAATGGTTTGGTGCAAAAGTATCAAACATTAGATGATATCAACTTCCCTTACGAGCGATTGCCGCAACTCACGCTTAGCGCTAATAAAGAATGGAATTATGTCAATACTGATTTATACAGCCAATATGCTTATTTTGATCGTGATAACAAGGCCCCACTTGCCGCTACAGGCAGTCGCTTAGTTGCTTACCCAAGCATCACCGCGCCATTTACTCAACCTTACGGCTTTATAACGCCCAAAGTTGGCGTGCACATGACGCGTTATGGTTTGCAAGATAACAATTTTATGATTAACGGTGCAAAAGTTAGCAATAATAGCGATAGCCGAACTTTGCCTATTTTCAGCCTAGACAGCGGCTTATATTTTGAACGCGATGTCAAAATTGTTAAAAATAGGTACACACAAACTTTCGAACCGCGCATGTTCTATGTATATATCCCCAATAAAAAACAAGATTTATTACCAGTATTTGATACTGCCTTAGCCGACTTGAATCTCACTACCTTGTTTACTGAAAACCAATTTACAGGCGACGATAGAATTAATAACGCGAATCAAGTGAGCTTAGCTTTCACCACGCGTATGATTGATAAAAACTCTGGTATTGAGCGCATCTCCGCCACCATTGGGCAGCGCTTTTATTTTGAAGACCAAAAAGTCGTGCTGCCAGGGGGGTCTGTTTCTCAACAAAATTCTTCAGATGTGATTGCTGGGCTAACTGCAAGACTTTCTAACAAATGGAATTTAGACGCTTTTGGTCAATACAATACGGACGGCAAGGGTTTAGTGCGTGGTAATGTGCTAGCTCGCTACAACCCAGAACCTGGAAAATTACTCAATATAGGCTATCGCTATACGCAAGATTTTTTAGAGCAAGTGAATATTTCCGGGCAATGGCCACTTAGCCGTGGCTGGTACGGTGTAGGGCGCCTTAATTACTCTGTACGCGAAAGTAGGCCGATTGAAAGCTTGGCTGGCCTAGAATATGACGCGGGCTGTTGGCAGGCGCGCACCGTAATTCAACGTGTAGAAACTGCAACTGCTAACGCAAACTTTGGTCTATTCTTTCAACTAGAGCTTGGCGGTTTAGCCTCTATAGGCGCAAATCCTCTTAACTTACTACGGCGCGATATTCCAGGATACTTGAGCTCGAGTGAACTTCCTAACAATTATAGGCAGCAGAATTACAACCGATGAAACTCTTATACTCAGTATTAAATTGGGCTCTGAACCCAGCATTAATCGCAGTTAAACTACTGATTTTAGTTTGCTTATTTTCATCAAACCCAGCCGTATCAGCAGAAAATGCTGCTGGTAAAGAAGATAAAGTTGCTAGAAAAACTAACGAAGTCCTTAAAATGGATCGCATCATTGCCGTGGTCGATCAAAGTGTGATTACTGAGCAAGAACTACTAGATAGAATAAATACGGTGAGCGCGCAATTGGAGAAGCAAGGTACAGCTCTGCCCCCACAGAGTGTTCTTGAGAAACAAATTTTAGAGCGTTTAATCGTCGATAGCTTACAGCTGCAACTTGCAGCGCAAACTGGCATAAAAGTAGATGACACGCAGCTTGATAAAACCATAGAACGCATTGCAGCGCAAAACAAACTAGGCGTAGAAGAGTTTAAAACCTTGCTCGAAAAAGACGGTTTGAGCATACGAAAATTTCGCGAGGATATTCGCAATGAAATTACTATTGCAAGACTTCGCGAACGTGAGGTGGATAATAAACTGAATGTGTCTGAAGGCGAAATTGACAATTACTTAACCACGCAAGCTAGCCGCGGCGAAGAACAATATGAACTTGAAATTTCGCATATTTTAATTCGCACCCCAGAAGATGCCAGCCCAGAAGATTTAGAAAAAGCAAAAACTAAAACGCAAGAAGTGTTGCAACAGTTGAATAACGGCAAAGACTTCACGCAAGTATCGGCAGCCTTTTCAGACTCGCCCAATGCACTTGAAGGTGGCGCGATGGGCTGGAAAAGTGGCGCTCAATTACCTGCGCTATTTTTAGATACCCTAAAAAAACTGCAAGTGGGAGAGGTGGCAAAGCCCCTTCGCAGCCCCAATGGTTTCCATGTATTAAAACTTACTAACCGCCGCGGTGGTACGTCTTCTTTGGTGGTTGGTCAAACACATGCACGCCATATTTTGCTTAAGCTTAGCGAAGTGGTCTCTGAAAAAGATGCAAAACGTAAAATAGATGGCATTAAAGAGCGTATTGATAATGGTACCAAGTTTGAAGACATGGCACGTCAATATTCCGAAGATGGCAGTGCGAACAATGGCGGCGATTTAGGCTGGGTAAACCCTGGCGACACCGTACCGCCGTTCGAGAAAGCCATGGATGCACTCGGATTGGGCGAAATAAGCGAACCCGTACTGTCACCCTTTGGTTGGCATATTATTCAAGTGCTAGAACGCCGTCAACAAGACATGACTAAAGAGGCTTCAAGACTTAAAGCGCGACAAGAAATTCGCTTAAGAAAATCTGAAGAAGCTTATCAGGATTGGATTCGCGAACTGCGCGACCGCGCCTTTGTTGAGCTAAGACTTGAAGATAAGCTTTAGAAGACAAGTTTAATCTCACCACTTAGATGCATCACCTTCCGCGCATTGCAATCACCTCTGGCGAGCCTGCTGGTATTGGTCCTGACATTTGCGTCATGCTTGCTCAGCATGAAATTAAGGCTGATATTACCATTATTGGTGATGCAGAAATGCTGGCAGGGCGTGCACAGCAACTTAACATTAATTTTGACGCAAAAAAAGTATTGCATACGCCCAGCGCAGCACCTGTCACGTCTGGCATGTTAAACCCCGCCAATAGCCAATATGTAATCAACACCCTCACGCGCGCGATGGATGGCTGTGCGACTGGTGAATTCGATGCAGTGGTCACTGCGCCAGTGCATAAAGGCGTCATAAACGAGGCTGGTATTGGTTTTATAGGCCATACCGAATTTTTTGCAGAATATACACATACGCCACAAGTGGTAATGATGTTAGTTGGCGGCGGCTTGCGTGTAGCGCTAGCCACTACGCACTTGGCCTTAAAAGATATACCCAGCGCCATTACACGCGAAAGCCTTGAGGCCACTATTCGTATTTTACATAAAGATTTAGTGACCAAGTTCGGCCTTAAAAGCCCGCGGATATTAGTCTCTGGACTTAATCCACACGCTGGTGAAGATGGCTATTTAGGGCGTGAAGAAATCGAAGTGATTAATCCTGTGCTAGCCAAACTACGTGCAGAAGGCATACAGCTCATCGGTACATTGCCAGCAGATACGCTATTCACCAAAAAATATCTTGAAAATGCCGATTGCGTATTGGCGATGTACCACGACCAAGGCTTGCCAGTGCTTAAATACGCCAGCTTTGGCGGCGGTGTGAATGTGACTTTAGGTTTGCCGATTA
Organism: Methylotenera sp.; assembly: GCA_031364385.1. GTDB lineage: Bacteria > Pseudomonadota > Gammaproteobacteria > Burkholderiales > Methylophilaceae > Methylotenera_A. The sequence goes on along the minus strand of JANLWF010000365.1, from coordinate 1,316 downwards.
TTCGCACCTCGGTTGACCACGGCACCGCGTTAGACCTAGCAGGCACGGGCAATATCAGCATGGGCAGCATGTTGGCTGCGATTGAATTGGCGATTGAACTGGCAACCAAAAAAACACCATGAAACACCTTGCCAAAAAAAGATTTGGGCAAAACTTCCTCACTGACCAAAGTATTATTAGCAGTTTAATTAATGCAATCAATCCACTACAAAATCAGCTCATCATAGAAATTGGCCCAGGCTTAGGCGCACTCACTAAGCCATTACTTAAAAAAATCAATCACTTACATGTGGTAGAGATTGATCGCGACATTGTAAGCTGGATGCAAAATGAATATTCGAGTGCTGTCGTTACCATTCACAATATTGACGCTCTGAAATTTGATTTCACTACTTTTGGTGAAAACCTGCGTGTTGTCGGCAACCTTCCGTACAACATTTCCACGCCGATTTTATTTCACCTGCTAGATAACGTATCACACATTACTGATATGCACTTTATGCTGCAAAAAGAAGTGGTAGAGCGTATGGTGGCATCGCCCTCAACCCCTGCATACGGACGGCTTTCGGTCATGTTGCAATATCACCTTGCGATGGAGTATTTATTCACCGTGCCGCCCGAAGCATTTGAGCCTGCGCCAAAAGTAGAATCGGCTTTTGTGCGCTGCGTACCGCACGCGATCTTGCCTTTTGTTGCTAAAGATCAAAAACATTTTGCAAAAATCGTCATGGCTGCGTTTGGACAACGCCGTAAAACCCTCCGCAACACCTTAAAAGGCTTGCTGGATGACGTAGGATTTACCGCGCTCGGCATCAACCCGCAATTACGTGCCGAAAATTTAAGCGTTTCTCAATTTGTCGCCATCAGCAATTATCTTGTTTGATATAATCTTATTTTTTACTAACCACTTCGTACGAGAACAATCAAATGCGTATTATCCTCCTTGGCGCCCCTGGCGCTGGTAAAGGCACACAAGCCACTTTTATTAAAGAAAAGTTTAATATCCCACAAATTTCAACTGGAGATATGCTGCGCGCCGCGGTTAAGGCAGGCACGCCACTAGGCTTAGAGGCCAAAGGCCACATGGATAGCGGCGGGTTGGTGCCAGATGCAGTGATTATCGGGCTGGTAAGCGAGCGCATTAAAGAGGATGACTGTAAAGGTGGTTTCTTATTTGACGGCTTTCCACGTACGATTCCACAAGCAGATGCCATGAAAGCAGCTGGTGTGGTGATTGATTATGTAGTAGAAATCGATGTACCGGACAGCGCGATTGTCGAGCGCATGAGTGGTCGCCGCTCTCATCCTGCAAGTGG
>JANLWF010000301.1:0-6881 GCA_031364385.1 Methylotenera sp. | reverse complement strand
CTCACCACCTGATTTTGATGCAACTCACTCGGTTTTTTTGTATCAATATCCAATTGATAAGATGATGCAACGCTATAAATACGGCAATACGCTCAATTTTAGCCATACATTCGGGCAACTATTAACTGAGAAATCGCCCTTTGAAGCCGTCGATTTAATCATCCCGATGCCCATGCACCCAACGCGCCTAAAAGAGCGTGGCTTTAACCAGGCACTTGAAATTACTAAAATTTTAACGAAAAATTGTAAAGAAAAACTCGATTATAAAAGCATAGAAAGACAAACCCTAACCCCACCACAAGCCAGCCTGCCGCTAAAAGAGCGCGTAAAAAACATTAAAGGCGCATTTAAAGTGAATGCCGAAATTATAGATAAGCTTGCGGGGAAGAGAATTGCCATTGTTGATGACGTCATGACCACGGGCGCCAGCCTAAACGAGCTAGCCAAAACGCTTAAAAAAGCAGGCGCAAGCCATGTAGAATGCTGGGTAATCGCGCGCACAATGCCACATAAATTAACCTAAAAATATAAATCATGTTCACCATCGCCCTGTTCGAACCCGAAATTCCGCCCAACACGGGCAATATTATTCGCCTATGCGCTAATACTGGCGCGGCTTTACACTTAATTGAGCCCTTAGGATTTAATTTGGAAGATAAACAATTAAAACGCGCAGGGCTGGATTATCACGAATACGCGAATTTAACGTTGCATAAAAATTGGGCTGATTTTGTAGCGACCATGACTGGTCGCCGACTATTTGCAATTACCACCAAAGGCAGTCAAAACTATACCAATGTGCGTTTTAAAGCAGGTGATGTATTTGTATTTGGCCCTGAAACACGTGGTTTGCCAGATGACATTCGCAATGCCTTTGCGCCACAAAATAGGCTACGCTTGCCGATGTTGCCTGATAGCCGCAGCTTGAATTTATCGAACAGTGCCGCAGTGTTGCTGTATGAGGCTTGGCGGCAAGTTGGGTTTGAGGGCGGCTTGTAGGGGTAACTTGTGGCCGCGATTAGGGTGCAATCTTCACCATCGTTATTTGGGCCTGTAAGCCCCTCCTACAATTAAATCACCTCAGCTTTTTGCTCGCGACCGAGTAGATCCATCACTGCTTCGCGCGCTGATTTTCCGTGTGTTAGGGCTTGATTCACCTCAAAAGTAATTGGCATATCAATGCTCATGCTGTCTGCGCGACGTATGACTTCGCGCGCGGTGTTGACGCCTTCTGCGACGTGACCCAGGCCTTTTAGGACATCCTCAAGCGCCTTGCCAGAAGCCAGTTGTAGGCCGACTTCTCGGTTTCTTGAGTATTGCCCTGTACAGGTTAAAATTAAATCTCCCGCGCCTGCTAAGCCCATGAAGGTTTCAGTTTTTGCACCTAGCGCCACACCAAAACGAGTAATCTCGGCCAAGCCACGTGTAATTAAAGCAGCACGTGCGTTGTTGCCAAACCCCATGCCATCTGAGATACCTGCGGCAATCGCCATCACGTTTTTAAGGGCGCCGCCAGCCGAAACACCAATCACATCGATGCTGTTGTACACGCGAAGATTATTACCGTGAATTAAGTTGGCAGCTTGCAGCGCAAATTCTGCATCGTTTGACGCCAATGTCACTGCGGTTGGTAGCCCGCGCACCAGCTCTGCTGCAAAACTTGGCCCAGATAAAGCGCCCCATTTTTGATTTGGACCTAGCTCTTCCAAAGCTACTTCGTGCGGCAATTTCGCACTTTGCGGCTCTAAGCCTTTATGTGCCCAAACAATAGGCTGACTGGATTTTAAATGATTGATTTGTTTTAAAATAGCACGGAAACCTGCGGTTGGCACAACGGATAAAATGAGGTCAGCGTTTTGAATTGCAGCGCCCAAATTATCTTCAACTTGCAAGTTATCGTTAAATTGAAAATCGCCTAAATACATGGGGTTGGAGCGCGCTTTGCGCATACCAGATACGTGACCTGCATTACGCGCCCATAGCGAAACTTGGTGTTGATTGCTAATGTGCATAGCCAGGGCCGTACCCCAAGCACCTGCACCCAACACTGCGATTTTAGCCATTAGCTTACACTATTCATAATTTGCGCCACTCACTAATCAGACCCAATCATTAATTCACGCCCCATAGTGCGCTGGCTTGCACAAAACCCATCATGCCGTCTCTGTGCTTTACCTTCACCCAGCCGTTATTAATAAGGGGTGACATCAGTTCTAGGGACACGTCTTTTTCTACTGTCGCCAGCAATGTTGAGCCTGCATTTTCGGTGGATTTAATGTCAGTTTTTTCTATGGTCAGCACCGTGCGCTTAGTACTTAAATGTTTATTTTCTATCCAACTTAAACCGCCCAATTGGTCGCGGACTTTTAACCAATCACCCAAATCTACAATAATTTCAACAGGATAACCTGCATTCAAAATATAAAGTTTTGTGGCTTCTAGTGACGGCGCATCGTAGAGAACGGCTTTGGCAGGTGCAACTGAACGAAACTCTAGCGCATTGGCAGAAATAGAAAAACCCAGACTTAGCAATGCTAATATTAAAACTTTAGCTAGGCCTAGTTTATGCAAAAGCTTAAAAACCTTAATTTGGTTTTGCGCCAGCATTTTCAGACTGCTGCTGCTTTTGCTGCATAAACAAAGCTTCAAAATTAATTGGGTTTAACAATACTGGCGCAAAGCCAGCACGAGTCACCATATCAGAAACAGCCTCGCGCGCATAAGGGAACAAGATATTAGGGCAGGTAATCGAAACGACCACTTCCATATTCTCTTCTGGAACATTGCGAATTGCAAAAATGCCTGCTTGCGTCACTTCTACCAAAAATGCGGTTTTATCATTAATTTTCGCTGTAACTGTCACTTTTAGCGCGATTTCAAATATGCCGTTATCAAGTTTTTGTACAGAATTGCCCAGTTCCACACTTACTTGCGGCGGCGTGCGCTCTGTAAAGATCTGTGGCGCATTTGGCACTTCAATAGAGGCATCTTTTACATAAAGTTTTTCGATTCCAAACCCTGGTTGTGCTTGTTGGTTTTCGATACTTGTTTGCTCTGCTGGTGCTGCCTCTGCTGAAGCGGCGTTTTTGTCTTTTGCCATGTGATTTGTTCCTAAAACGTTGAAGTTAGATGTGATTAAAAAATGAGTGTTTTAATAATGCATTAGTTTAACTTTTTATTGTATTTTGTTCATAAAATTATTTCGTAACTAACAATTGGGCTAGGCCGCCCGCCAGATCTAGCGCGCGTAAGTCATCAAAGCCGCCAATATGTTGCTCATCAATATAAATCTGTGGCACCGTACGGCGACCCGTTTTTTGCATCATTTCAACACGCTGCGCGGGCTCTAAATCAACACGAATTTTGTTGATTTCTGTCACGCCCTTGCCCATTAGCAAACGCTCTGCGTTTGCACAATACGGGCAATAGGCAGAGGTATACATGATTACTTTTGCCATGATTTAAGATTTTACGCCAGCTTTTATCAATGGCAATTTGGCTTCAACCCAAGTATCCAAACCACCTTGCAGATTATGCAACTGGCTGAATTGTTGCGCTCGCAATATACTACAAGCGGATTTAGCGCGCAACCCGCGTTGGCAATGTACCAACACTGGCTTATCTTTAAATTTTTCAAACTCTTTTACACGGCTCGCTAACTCAGCCAGCGGAATATTTTTCGCGCCCTGAATATGTCCTGCTGCGAACTCTTTCGCATCACGCACATCTAAAATCAACGGTTTGCTGCGGCTCATGAGCATGACAGCCTCGGTCGCCGAAACGTTAGCCACGCCGCTTGCTCCGCGATTTAATAACGGCCAAAGCAAGGCTATAGCAGAGCCAATGGCTAGACCGACATATATTGCGTTTTCTTTTAGAAATTCAAACATAGTTTTTCTTACGATTCATTAATTAAGCAGTTCATTTATTAAGGTGGCACCAAACACGACAATTTCAAGCTAAATTTGTGTGTTTCTATGCGCTTTTATCAGGCCGCTATTATAATGGATATCTCACACATATTTTTAAAGAGTTTACCATGCAAAGAACTCCAGCAATTACCCCTGTAGTCTTGTTGATTTTAGATGGCTTTGGCCATAATGAGGACGCGGCAGACAACGCCATTTTACAAGCACGCACGCCCAATTTAGACGCGCTTAAACTTGCATACCCGCATATGCTGATTAATGCATCTGAGCATTATGTAGGCTTACCAGACGGGCAAATGGGTAACTCAGAAGTTGGGCATTTAAACATGGGTGCGGGGCGCATTGTGTTTCAAGATTTTGAGCGTATTAACAATTCAATCGCCAGTGGTGAGTTTTTTAAAAACAAAGTATTAGTGCACGCTTTGCAAAACTTAAAAACTAACAACAAAGCGCTGCATATTTTTGGCTTGCTATCAGATGGTGGCGTACATAGCCATATCGACCACATTCTTACCATGTTGGAGATGGCCGCGAGCCAAGGCTTGCAGCGCGTATTTGTACACGTATTTTTAGATGGCAGAGATACGCCGCCGATTAGCGCAGCGCCTTATATTGCTGCGCTAGAAGACAAAATCAAAGCGCTCGGCGTGGGCAAAATCGCTTCAATATCTGGTCGTTTTTACAGCATGGACAGAGACAAACGCTGGGAGCGTGTCGCGCCTGCTTACCACATGATTGTGAACGGCGAAGCAGAATTTAGCGAAGCGACTGCATCGGAAGCTTTACACAATGCCTATGCACGCAAAGAATCGGACGAGTTTGTAAAATGCACCGTGATTAATAGATCTTCCGAAGCCCCTGTGCGCTTAGAGGATGGCGATTGTGTGGTGTATATGAATTTTAGAAGTGACCGCGCACGACAACTAACCGACGCGATTTTAAACGAACATTTTGATGGCTTTGAGCGTGAGCGCGTGCCGCAACTTTCAGGCTATTTCACCTTAACGCAATTCGACCAAAAACAAAAAAAAGCCACGCCCATATTCGCCGCCACCAGCGTGCCCAACACTTTTGGCGAATATGTGCAGAACTTAGGTTTAACGCAATTACGCATTGCCGAAACCGAGAAATATCCGCACGTCACCTTCTTTTTTAATGGCGGAGACGAGACGGTTTTTAAAGGCGAAGATCGCATTATGGTACCTTCACCCAAGGTCGCCACTTACGATTTACAGCCCGAAATGAGCGCGTTTGAACTGACTGATCAATTAGTAGAAGCGATCAAAAGTAAAAAGTACAATGCGATTATTTGCAACTACGCCAATTGCGACATGGTTGGCCACACAGGCAATATACAAGCGGCTATCAAGGCAGTTGAAACGCTGGATGACTGCGTTGGTTGCGTGGTTGCGGCAGCGCAGACAACGGGCGCAGAAGTGATTATTACCGCCGACCACGGCAATGCTGAAATGATGCACGACCACGATAATAACCAGTTACACACACAGCACACAACTAATTTAGTGCCGTTTATTTATGTGGGCCGCAAAGCAAAACTCGCCAATACTGGTGCGCTTTCTGACGTTGCGCCTACCTTACTCACCATGATGGGCGTACCACAGCCTGCGGAAATGACTGGCAAAAGCCTAATTACAATTAATGCGTAAAATGTTCCGCTTTAAATGGCTATTCACACTATTGCTGTGCTTTTTTTGTTCATCTAGCTTTGCCGCTAAAAAAATTGACCTAGCCAAAGAAGACTTAAGCGATATTCAAGAAAAAATCCAAGCGCTGAAAAAAGAGTTGGATAGCAATCAAGAGGCGCATAAAGACGCCACCGACGCACTAAAGAGCTCTGAAACTGCGATCAGTAGCGCCAATAAAAAATTGCGAGACATTAATCAAAAGCAAAAGCAAAACAAAAATACACTTAACTCTCTTAAAAAACAATCACTTAACCTAAATGAAAACTTAAGTCAGCAACAGCAGCAATTGAGTAGCTTGCTACGGCAACAATATATGTATGGCGGTCAGACCTATAGCCAGCTTATCTTGCAAAACAAAAATCCGAGCGCAATAGCGCGCGATATGAAGTATTTTTCTTACATTGCCAAACAACATGCCAAGGTGATTGATGGCATGCAGACCAACTTGGTAAAAGTTAAAAAACTGAATAATCAAACTGCGACAACACTGCAAGAAGTAGCGAATTTAAAGGTCAAGCAAGAAGCTGAGAAGAAGGAGCTTGAACAGCAAAAACAAGAAAAATCAAAAATTGTAAAAACCTTGTCGAAACAAATTTCAGCGCAGCGCAACGAGATTAATAAGCTAAAACGTGACGAAAAAAGCCTTTCTAATTTGGTGGAACGTCTAGCCAAAATTATTCCCAAAACCATGCCTAAGAAAACCAAAAAAGCGACTAAGAAAAAACAAGACAAAATCGATGATGGCAATGACGAAAAAATTGCCAGTAATGAGACAACGCCTACAAATGCTTACTCTGGCAGCAACTTTGCGGCGCTAAAAGGCAAGCTACATTTACCTGTACGCGGTGACGTCACTAACCGTTTTGGCGCGGCGCGCGAAGATACAGGTGTTACTTGGAAAGGTTTGTTTATTAAGGCTGCAGAAGGCAATGACGTGAAAACTGTGGCCGATGGTCGCGTGGTGTTTGCAGATTGGATGCGTGGCTTTGGCAACATGATTATTGTTGACCATGGCAGCGGCTACATGAGCCTGTATGGCAATAACCAAGCAGTGTTAAAGCAAGTTGGCGAGGAAGTAAATGCAGGCGATGCAATTGCCTCAGTCGGCAACAGCGGCGGTAATGAGAGTAACGGCTTGTATTACGAATTGCGCCGTCAAAGCAAGCCTTTTGACCCCATGAGCTGGAGCGTGATACGTTAAATTATCGCATGCTAAATAATTGCTTAGCTAAATTTAGCTTATAAA
>JANLWF010000337.1:0-3361 GCA_031364385.1 Methylotenera sp. | reverse complement strand
GCTGACCAGTAACCAATCAGCTGATTTTTGTCATCTAGCTTGGGAATAGCGGTGCCTTTATCGCTACCGACGCCCACCAATAGCCAATCTTTACCACCCTGAAAGCCAGTTAAATCGCGGGTGTTGAAGATGTGCAACTTTGGTGTTTCTTCGCCATCACTAAAATAAACCACTTGTGCAGGCTCTGGAAAGCTGCGAATTAACTTGGCGAGCGTCACCATACTCTCGCGCACACGACTATTGCCAGACCAGCCGTTACGCCAATCTAAGTGGTCTATGGTGTCTTCAATCGCGGCAAAATTCTCGCATACTTCAATCGGCGTGTAGAGCGCAGCCACGCTCACGCCTGCAAATAAACTCATGCTCACTTGCGTGCCACAAGGCATTTCACCAATAATGCGGTGCAATAAATATTGTTGATATTCCATGCGTGAAACAAGTTTTCCATTCACGGTCATGTCTTTTACATTCATGCTCTGCGAAATATCTGCCACCAATATATAGCTATAAATATCGCGCTTTATCGGCACGGTTGGCTTAAACAGCGCGATTATTAGCAGCAGCAAAGCGATGCTTAGCAAAGTAATGTCGCGGCGATGGCGTAAATAATTAAACAGTTTATGCATAGGAGTTAAAGCCATATACGCTTAAGGTAAGCCCACAGGCACATTGCCCATAATCAGCCCAGCCTTATCGCCTTCACCCACGCCAGGCGTAGGTGTGTTGGGCAGCAAGCCTAGCAATCGATCCAAATTATGCTTAGCATCCCACTGGTTGTGATCCAGCTTAAGCGATGCCACATAGGCCGTTTTGGCCTGTTGCAGCAAATATTCTGCCTCTTGCTGTATGGTTGCCCCGCGGCCGCCCAATGCATTGGCACGCAGTAAGAATATATTGCCCAGATTGTATTGCACGGCAGATTTTTGAGCGCTGTTAGCTTTGGGCATCAGTGCGGCAAATAGCAAGGTAGATTCTTTATAGCGCTCTTTTTTTGCTAAATACAGCGCTGTGGCAAATTTAGCTTCAAAACTTTCTTTATCGCTTTCGGGTGTTTTGCCTGCGCTAACAGCCAGATTAAACGCATCTACTTGCTGAATGCGCTTGTAGGTTAAAACGCTGCCGACCAAGCAAACTAAGGCAATAATGCTGAAAGCCCAAGTGAGTTTTTTTACACTAATAAATTGCGCTAGCTTGTTAGGAATGTTCAGTGTCATGTTTTTACCTCGCCCAAGTATTAACTTCTAAATATTTCACGCCCAGCAATAATGCAATCATGCAGGCAGCAATTAAAAAACATAAGTTTGATAGATCTTTACCTGGAATTTTTTCAAAATATTTAATGGGTTTTTTCTCTTTACGATTAATATCGTCAATCGCCTGTTGCAAGCTTTTTGGGTCTTCCGCCTCGTAGGCGTGAAAATCTGATCTAAGGGTTTTAAAAAACTCATACAGCTCAATTTCAGCGGGCAAAGCTTTGTCTGGGTCAGCTTTATAATTAGTATTAAAAATACTCAGGCCACCAGGCTGGCGCAACACAATCCAATATAGACTAATATGCAAACGGTTATACCAATCACGGATTTTTTGCTGCGCTTCTGCGCCAATTCTACCCGCGCCATCAGAAAGCAAAATTACCGCGCGTGAGCCAGAATCGGGCACTTTTTCAAATAACTCGGCACCTGCGGTAAGCCCGCTACCAATATTGGTTTGAAACAACGCATTGCCAGCAGTGGCTTGTACTGCGGCTACCATCGCCTTTTTGTTTTCTGTAAGCGGCAGCACATGCATGGCTGAGTTGCTAAATGAAACCATGCCCATTAAATCGTTTTCACGCGATTGCACAAATTGTGTGATTAAGCGCGCCGCCGCTGCCGATTTATTTTCGCCCACCACGCCAATAGTGCCAGAAAATGGGTCGTCCATACTTGCGCTTCTATCTAACACCAAGCCAATTTGGGCGCCTACGCCAATGCGTTCAACTTTTTGCTGATTAGTATGTGGTGCGCTTAAACCCAGCACCACAAATAGCAGGGTTAGCACTGCAAGTGCCTTTAAAATTAAGCCTATCAGATCAGAAAGCGGATCTGCTGGTAACATTTCTAGCCACGAATAATTTTTGCTGTGCGTGCGCTGAAACACCAAAGGCAGAAAGGCCAATGGCAGCAACCATAACAACCAAGGATGAGAAAAAGCCATATTATTTCGTATCTGGACTGAAAGTATCAGGTATCAGGCCGCGTTCACAATCACGGCAATGGCGACTAAACTGCGCTAACCATTGTATTGGGTTGCTACCCACGTCATGCTTGGCGTTTGGCTCAAAAAATACTTGATTTGATAAGCCAAAAAATTGCAACATCTCAGATTTAATCGCTTTGAATGCGGGTTTTTTGGCTAAAAATTGATCTAAATTTCCGCTAAATAAGCTATTGCCTGCCGTCGCATTGAGCGAAGCATGCATGCTGGAGACCGCTTTGCGCAATCCTTCAGGTGTGTTGCCTTTTGGCATCTTAGCTAATTTGCGAATTTCGCGATAACTTCTGGCAAATGGCCCACCCATGCGTGGCAACCAAGCGTGCTTACCCAGCATGTAGAGCAAGCCCAGCAAGCTTAAGGCCAAAATAGTCAGCAAGGTGCTTAGGCGATTTTTCTCAAGCGTATTATCCAGCAGCAACGGGCCTCTGTATTTGCTCATGTCATCTTCAATTTTTACTTGGCCAAAAGCGGCAATCGGTGAAATGGTGATTTCAAAACTGGGGATGCGAAATTTCACCACTTCTTTGCCTTTGGAATCTACATTAATGATGTGCAGGTATTCGGCGGGTAATGCAGCATTTTTAACCGTGGTTTTATTGGTCCATATTTGATAACTCAGCGTTACATCGTGAATCACACTGTCGCCATCATCTTTTTTAGTATGTTTAATATCGCTTAAATCAATGCCCAGTGGCTGGCCTCTATAACGTTTTTGGTAGCCAATAATCGGTAATGATTCATCAATCAGTTTGTAAGGTTTTTTAATACGCACAATGAGGTGGCGCGTAAGTACATCTCCCACGGTATAGCCCACAGCCCGCGCCGGGTCTTGTATCTGCATGCTGACCACGCCAGCTTTAATATCTGGCAGCAGTTGGCTATCTAGCGCATGGGCAACCACTGCGCTTAAGCTTAAAATAAACGCAAATAGTAAATTAATCATTAATTTTTTCATAAGTTTTTGTGTCGTTTAAATATCAAGCAGCTACAAATTGGTGAAAATATTCTGTCAGTCTATCGGCGTCAAAATCGCCTTCCACATAAAATGGCGGCATATCAAATTGCATGAAAAGTTTGTAAATCGCTTCGCGACGCGCTTCAAAAG
>JANLWF010000296.1:0-1915 GCA_031364385.1 Methylotenera sp. | reverse complement strand
GGGATCTGCCCGTAGGGCGCAATAGCTTGCGTATTGCGCCGTAACAAATATTTCACTTTCGGCGTATTACGTTTCACTAATACGCCCTACTATAATCGCTGTAATATTTACTTTGGCTTGGAATTTTATATGGATTATCGACGTGCTTGGCACGCGGGTGGCACTTATTTTTTTACGGTAAATTTACTACAACGTCGCGATAACCATTTACTTGTTAAACACATTGATGTTTTGAGAAATGTGGTTAAAAAAGTTAAAAATAAGCATCCTTTTATTATTCATGGCTGGGTGGTGTTGCCTGAGCATTTTCATTGTGTGATTGAATTGCCGCCTGATGATGTGGATTTTGCATTGCGTTTGCGGCTGATTAAATCTGGCTTTTCTAAGGCAATCCCTAAAACTGAATATCGCTCAGATGTGCGCATTAAAAGGGGCGAGCGGGGCATTTGGCAACGCCGCTATTGGGAACATTTGATTAAAAATGAGGCAGATTATCAAGCACATATGGATTATGTGCATATTAATCCCGTAAAACATGGCTTGGTAAAACTTGTAGCGGATTGGGAATACTCAACATTTCACCATTTAGTTAAAACAGGTATTTACCCGCACAATTGGTCGGGCGAGTTCGAAGCTAACTTAAATTACCAAGATTAAGCTTAAGAAGATTAATGTTTTCGGCGCAATACGCTACGCTTATTGACGCCCTACACAGGCTTTTTTATTTGAGTCCACAGGCGGTTTTAACACAGACTGCGCGGGATTTGAGCGGCTTAGCATTGCATCAGCTGAACTAGCTGGCATCTTCTAACACCTGCAAAAATTCGTCGCCGTAACGTTCAAGCTTGGCTTGCCCGACACCAGTAATGCGGCTCATGGCAGACAGGCTGGCGGGTTTTTGGTTATGAATTTCTAACAGCGTGCTATCGTGAAAAATCACATAGGGCGGCACGCCTTGTTCTTTGGCTAGCTCCATGCGCTTGGCTTTTAGCGCCAGCCATAGCGGGTCGTCGCTTACTTCCGCATAACCTGCTTTCGCGCGTGAGCCACGCTCGGCTTTGCTGGATTTACGTGCGCTCACTTCTACATCGTGCCGCAGCCATACCTCGCTTGAGCCTTTTAATACGGGCTTGGCAGCTTCAGTGAGTTTTAAACCGCCGAAAGCTTCTACATCGCTTTCAAGATAGCCGCCTGCTACTAGCTGCCGAAACACGCTGCTCCATTGCGCTTGTGCTAAGCCTTTGCCGATCCCAAATGTACTTAAGTTTTCATGCGAAAATTGCCGCACTTTTGGCGTCGGCTTGCCTAATAGAACGTCAATTAAATGGACTACACCAAAACGTTGCCCTGTGCGGTACACGCAGGATAGCGCCATCTGCGCGGCTTGCGTGGCATCCCAGGTATCTACTGGCTCTAAACAATTATCGCATTGGCCACAATCGCCCGCGTGCGCCTCGCCAAAATAGCGCAGTAAAGTTTGGTGGCGGCAACTAGTCGATTCGCAAAAACCAAGCAGCGCATCCAGCTTTTGTCGCTCGACTTGTTTGCGCTCTTCGGGCGCATCACCCTTATCTAACATTTGTCGCATGCTCACCACATCGCCCAGCCCATAAGTCATCCAAGCGTTAGCAGGCAAGCCATCACGCCCCGCGCGACCCGTTTCTTGGTAATAGCCTTCCATACTTTTGGGGATGTCTAAATGCGCGACAAAGCGCACATTGGGCTTATCGATACCCATGCCAAACGCCACGGTCGCCACCATAATCACGCCTTCTTCGCGCAAAAATCGGCGCTGGTTTTGGTTGCGAATATTCGCGTCTAAGCCCGCGTGGTAAGGCAGCGCGTCCCAACCACGCTGTTTTAGCCAATCTGCCGTTTCTTCCACTTTTTTACGACTTAAGCAATAAATAATGCC
>JANLWF010000263.1:0-2156 GCA_031364385.1 Methylotenera sp. | reverse complement strand
CGTTGAGATTTTGGTGCTAGATGAGGCCGATAGAATGTTGGACATGGGTTTTATCCGCGATATTAAAAAAATACTCGCCATGCTGCCAAAACAACGCCAAAACTTATTGTTCTCTGCCACTTTTTCTGACGAAATTAAAACCCTTGCCGATGGCTTGTTGCATAACCCTGGCTTTGTAGAAGTCGCGCGCCGCAATACAGCCAGCGAACTGGTTGAGCAAACTGTGCACATGGTCGCGGCAGCGCACAAACGCGAGCTGATGAGCCACCTGATTAAGCATCACGATTGGCAACAAGTGTTGATATTCACCCGCACCAAACATGGCGCGAATAGGCTTGCTGAAAAATTAATCAAAGACGGAATTGAAGCTGCCGCGATTCATGGCAACAAAAGCCAAGGCGCACGTACCAAGGCTTTATCTCAGTTTAAAGACGGCAGCATGCGCGTATTAGTTGCGACTGACATCGCTGCGCGTGGCTTGGATATTGACCAACTTCCACAAGTGGTGAATTTTGAGCTACCAAACATTCCAGAAGATTATGTACACCGTATTGGCCGTACAGGCCGCGCAGGCAGCAGCGGCGCGGCGGTTTCATTGGTTGACCGCGAAGAATTGAAATTTTTAAAAGACATTGAAAAGCTGATTAAGCGCGAAATACCAAAAGTACAGGCGGAAGGTTTTACACCAAACGCCAACCCTGAACCAGAAGCGCCACGTGCGCCGCGCCCTGCCCAGCCACACGGTCGCCCTCCGCGTGGACATGGCCAAGGTCAGCAACAACGCAAGCCACAAGGTGCTGGCAATAATTCTGGCAATGGCCAAAATAATGATAGAAATGCAAACCAAAATCGCAATCAAAGCAACAACCAAGCACCTAGGCATATTCAAAACTCAGGTCAAAATGCGCTGCAAAATTCTGGTCAATACATGTCAGAAGCCGCGCGCCACCAAGCTATGCCACAGCCTGCTTTGTTTGCGCCTAAACCGCAAGCGCGCAACCCGAATAATCGCAACAGCAATCAAAATGCTTTTGGCAAACCTAATTCAAACAACAATATCAACTCTGGCAGCACACACAGAAGTGGCGGTCGAGGTCGTTAAAAATAAATGTACGCAGCATTTAACCAACATATAAAAATAGATTAAACTTACATTTTTTAATTTCTATCAATAAATTTTATTTACTTCCAGCTTAGGACTGAACCCATGCAAATTGCAATGAACACTGTTGTAACAATGACTTACGAACTCAAAAATAGTGACGGAGAAGTGCTGGAATCAAGCGCTGAACCTGTTTCTTATTTGCATGGTGGCTACGATAACATCTTCCCAAAAGTGGAGGAAGCCATGCACGGCAAAAACGTGGGCGATGAGGTAATAGTAGATTTAATGCCTGCGGATGCGTTTGGGGAATTTGATGAGGAACTGGTGCAAATTGAGCCTGCAAGCGCCTTTCCAGCCGATGAGCTAAAAATGGGTATGCAATTTGAAGGTGAAGACGAAACGGGCGAAGTGATTTTATACACGGTCACCGAAATCGCTGATGACAAAGTAGTGGTGGATGGCAATCACCCGTGGGCGGGAGAGCGCGTAGTGTTTAAAGCCACCGTGACTGCTGTGCGCGCTGCCATTCCAGAAGAAATTTCGCACCAGCATGTACATGGCGAGGGCGGGCATCATCACTAGTATTCAGCAGTCGTTTTTGCAATACAAAAAAGCACTCATGTTTGGGTGCTTTTTTATTTTAATAATGCTTTCAATTGATACAGCAAATCTAACGCTTGCTTGGGCGTTAAATCGTCTGCTTGTATGGCTTCCAACTCTGCAATAACAGGGTGAACCACCGCAGGCGCAGTCTCTACATTGGCAGTAAACATATCAGGCTGATTTGTGTTTTGGGCGATTTGCTGATTTCCAAATTGAGAGCTCTCTAATTGCATGAGTTTACGCTTCGCGACGGCGACTACACTTTTAGGAATCCCCGCCAATTGCGCCACTTGTATGCCATAACTCATGTGCGCCGCGCCTGCTTCTACCTTGTGCAAAAACACAATCCCTTGCCCATGCTCAACCGCATCTAAATGCACGTTGGCAGCGTGTTTAAAGTCATCCACAATGCGTGTAAGCTCGAAATAATGCGTAGCAAACAAAGTGT
>JANLWF010000206.1:0-2147 GCA_031364385.1 Methylotenera sp. | reverse complement strand
GTTGCCTCAAAAACCATGCTCACGCTTGAGCATGAGCGTCTCTATAAGCTTGTTGGCGATTGGCTAGCACATGAAAAAGTACGCAATATTGCCTTTAATATTGTCGCTTGTGAGGCAGAAAAACAAGTGCTGATTTGCGGCATTGAGATCACGCTAAAAATCGATAGAATTCATCAGCTAGAAAATGGTGGTATTGAGTTTATAGATTATAAAACAGGCCAAATACCCAAGATGAATAGCTGGGGAGATGCCCGCATTACCGAACCACAACTGCCTACCTATGCAGCTTTTTGGGACGCTATTGGTGCAGATGCTAATGACCCAATTGTTGGCGTACATTTTGGTATGGTCAAAATTGCCGAGCACACTTTTGAAGGCGTTTCAGAAGCAAACTTTGCATCTGAGGTTGATAAACGAAAGCCCACCTTCATCCAAAATTTTAGCGATTGGCAATCGCTACTCAATCACTGGAAAGCCAGCATAGAAGGCATTGCGCAAGAAATTAAAGCAGGTGAAGCCGCCGTAGTATTTGAAGATGACAAGATGCTTAAATATTGCGAAGTAGTGCCATTGTTACGCCTGCCCGAACGGCAATTGCAATTTGAGCGCTTTCAGAATCTGATAAACGAAAGCAATGCCGAATGAGCGCAGATTTATTGAACATTGATGCGAATAATCGCTTACGCGCGCTTGATCTAAGCTCGTTTATTATCGAAGCGCCAGCAGGCGCTGGCAAAACCGAGCTGCTCACACAGCGCTATTTGAAGTTGCTGCAAACCGTTAACGAGCCTGAAGAAATTATCGCCATCACGTTTACTAACAAGGCAGCAGCAGAAATGCGTTTGCGCATTTTAGATAGTTTAATTGCAGCCGCAAACCAAACACCACCCGATGCTGCGCACAAACAAATCACCTACCAACTTAGCCTACAAGCCATACAGCACGGGCAGGCTAAAGATTGGAAGCTCATAGAAAATCCATCGCGTTTGCGTATTTTTACGATTGATAGTTTGTGTGGCTATTTGGCAAGGCAAATGCCGCTGATGAGCCGTTTTGGCGCACAGCCGCGTGTGACCGATGATGCAAGCACTTTATATGCGCAAGCCGCGCAACAAACGCTGGCCTTGCTAGAACATGAAAATCACGGCGGCGTAGTAAAAGCGGCGCTGCGTTATGTAGATAATGAGGCGAATAAGCTATGCGATTTATTAATAAAAATGCTTTCTATGCGCGACCAGTGGCTAAAACAGGCACAGCACGAAATTGACGCAGAACAATTGCAAGATACGCTGCGCTATTTGGTTGAACAAGCGTTAGAAGCTGCCGCGCAAGCCTTGCCATCAGCTTTTCAGCAAACACTCATGCCAATTGCGCGTTTTGCCGCATCCAACTTGCCTTGCGATCATGCGGTAGCACTGTTAATTGATTGGGAAACGCCTATTCAAGCCAGGCATGAGGCGCTACCGATGTGGTGTGCAGTGACAGATTTACTATTAAAAGATAACGGGGAAGCACGTCAAGCCGTAGATAAACGCCATGGTTTTCCTACGACTGAAGCAGGCAAAGCACAAAAACAAGCACTTTTGGAAGCGATAGCTGCTATTGGAGACGCAAGTGCTTTGCATTATGTCCGTGCCTTACCAAATTTGAACAACAATGCAGCGAGTTGGCAAATCATCAGTACGCTTTCTAAATTACTCAACTTGGCGGTGGCGCAATTGTGGTTAACGTTTCAGCGCGCAAGCGAGGTAGATTTTGTTGAGATTTCGCAACGTGCAACAAGAGCTTTATCTGACAATTTTGGCGAGCCGACAGATCTAGCACTCAAGCTGGATTATCAAATTCAGCATTTACTGGTGGATGAATTTCAAGACACCAGCCCCAGCCAAATTGAACTGATGAAACAGCTTACACTGGGCTGGCAACAAGATGACGGAAGAACCTTGTTTTGTGTGGGCGATCCCATGCAATCGATTTATCGCTTTCGTAAAGCCAACGTAGCACAATTTATTCACGCTGCCAGCCGTGGCATTGGTGATATCAAGCTAGAGCGGTTACAGCTTTACCGCAACAACCGCTCTTGCCCGCCCGTGGTCGATTGGATTAATAGCACTTTTGCAGCAATTTTTCCCGCGTTGGATGACGAG
>JANLWF010000181.1:0-4232 GCA_031364385.1 Methylotenera sp. | reverse complement strand
ATTAGTAATGTCTCCAGGTGCTAAGTGCATGATAAAGAACGATATTAAGCTGATGCCTATCAGTAAAGGAATCATCCACAATACGCGTTTGATAAGATATTTCAGCATGCTAATTCGCGCTCATTTCCGTTCTACCAGACTTAGGCCGCCGCAAAGTCTCAGGAATATACCAATCATACGAGTTCCAGCCCACGCCCGCAGGCGGAGCAGGGTTGTCGATGCCTTTAACGCGCTTGTGTATCGCGGTCAGGCCATAGCCTGCTGATAAATACACAATCGGGCTATCTTCTAACAATACTTTGGCAAATTCGTGATAAATTTTCATGCGCTTATCGGGATTAAGCTCCAAGCGGCCTTGTTCAAGCAGCTTATCAACAGTGGGGCTATTGTAACCAATAAAATTAAACTGCCCAGGTGCTTGCTGGCTAGAATGCCAAATATTGAATTGATCTGGATCTAGCCCCAAACCCCAGCCTAGCACCACCACATCGAAATCACCTGTTTTGATAAAGCGGCTGATAAAGCTCGCCCATTCTATAGCGCGAATTTGCACGTCAATGCCAACATCTTTTAAGCGACGTTGAATCAGTACGGCAGTTTTTTCTCGTTCTTTATTTTGATTAGTAATGATTTCAAAGCTAAATGGCTTGCCATCACGCTCTAAAAACCCGTCACCATCAGCATCTACAAATCCAGCCTCTTTTAGAAGCGCTCTAGCTTTTTTAGGGTCGTAAGCATAAGACTTGAGAATTGGATTACTCCAACGCGTGCCAGGCTTATAAGGTGAGGCAATATCGATGCCTAGCCCTAAATACACACCATCAATAATTTCTTGTTTATCAATAGCATAATTAATGGCATGACGCACCCGCACATCATCAAACGGTTTATGCTTAAGATTAAAGCCCATGTAGGTGTAACCGCTGCCAAGTTCTTTATAGAGCGCTAATTTTTGCTTTAGCTCTGGTCGTGCAGGAATGATACGCGCGTATTTAATCGGGTCTAGGCTCATGCTATCGATATTATCTGCCATCAGCTCTAAAAACTGTGCAGATGAATCGGGGATAATGCGTGTCACAAGCTTGTCAATTTGCGCTGGGCCCAATACTGACGAAGCATTGCGCGAAAGTTTAATGTTTTCGCCATGCGTCCAGCTATCCAGCTGGTAATAACTACTGCCAACGGGGTTGCGCGCAAAAGCTGTGGTATGTAGGTCTTGGCCTTGTAATAGGTGTTTAGGCAATATTTGTAAACCAGACCAGCTATCAAGCGCAGGCGCATAGGCTTGCTCGTAAGTGACGCTAAACGTCAGTGAATCAGGCGTTTCAGCTTTTTTTACTAGCTGATAATCTGAAGCATATGGGCTACCCGTTTTTTCGTCGATGACAGCCTGCCAAGTCCATAGCACGTCTTCGCTCGTCAGCGGCTTGCCATCAGCCCATTTAAGATTGGGCTTGAGCTTAAAAGTGATGGTTTTTTGGTCTACAGACACTTGCCAGCTCTCCGCCAGTTCACCTTCAATATCTAAATTTTTATCATATTTGAGTAGTTTGTTAAAGATATTTGACGAAATGGCAGCAGCAGCAGATTCGCCCGCCACCATAGCAATCAAGCCAGAAGGCTCGCCAATGGTGGCATCTATCAATGTTCCACCAGCCTGGATGGGGTAGGTGTTATTGAGATTTTTTAAATAATCGCTATTTGAATCTTGTGCAGGCTTGTCACAAGCACTAAGTAGGGATAATAGTAGAAGGGTGCTGACTTTAACATTTCTTTTTAAAGTTTTATTGTTATGAAATGCGAAAATTTTCATGGTGTGTTTATTTAAATCGGATATGCGACCTAGCGCTAATATGCCCTGATGTTTTTCTTTTGCTTCTAATCTTATTCGTATGTGAACTTACTTTTTTACTACTGGCTTTACTGACAACTTTTCGGCTAACTTTATTGTTACTAGCACTTTTGAGTGATGTTTTTTTTACTACGACATCCTTAATTCTAAGTGTTTTTCCCGCTTTCAGTTGTGTACTTTTAAGGCTATTAATTTTCATTAAAGCCTTAGTACTGGTGCCGTATTTGTTGGCCAATGCTTGTAGCGTTTCGCCTTTTTTTACCTTGTGTGTGATGCTGCGAGTGGCTATTGGTTCAATTTCGCTGCTCTGGTCTATCGCATTGTTATTTTCCATTTCGCTTGCATTAATGCTGTCTGATTTAATTTCATCGGCATTACTTAAAGGCTCACCGTTATACACCGCTGGCACCAGCACGGCTTGCGAGTTACGTAATTTGTTAGAGGCTGGCAAGCTATTCACATCGCGCAATTGGCTAACATTCATGCCAAATTTCTGTGCGATATTATCCATACGCTCGCCACGCTTAGCGTTGTAGGTCTGCCAATTAGTTAATGGTTTGTCATAGTTGGCAAGGTTATCAACAAATCTTTCAGCCGCCCACACAGGCAATAATAATTGATGCTTTTCGCCTGTAGAGGTGCTTGTAGCTGTAATAACTGGGCGGTTATAGCTTGGGTTGAGTGAAGTAAATTCCTCGTAGGAAATCTCAGCCAGTTGCGCGGCCAATTTCGCATCGATTTGTTTTGGTGTGGTCACGCGCGCAAAATAGGGGTGATTGGGGATACTGTTTAAAGTTAAGCCATACTTTTCGGGATTGGTCACGATATTTTTAATGGACTGAAGCTTAGGCACGTAATTTCTAGTTTCTGGTGGTAAGCTTAAACTTTGATAGTCTGTAGGCAAACCCTGCGCACGATTGCGGTTGATAGCCCGCTGCACGGTGCCTTCGCCCGCATTGTAGGCAGCTAGGGCTAAATCCCAAGCGCCAAACATACCATGCAATTTTTGCAAATAATCTAGCGCGGCGTTAGTTGCAGCGGTGACATCACGGCGATTATCCACCCACCAGTTTTGTTTTAAGCCATAATGTTTGCCAGTAGACGGAATGAATTGCCAGATACCAGAAGCACGACTACGTGAATTGGCTTGGGGGTTGTAAGCGCTTTCAATCATGGGCAAAAGCGCGATTTCTGTCGGCATATCGCGTTTTTGTACCTCTTCTACAATGTGGAAAAGATATTTTTGGCTGCGCTCCAACATGCGTTTAACGTAATCTGGATGCGAGGCATACCAATCTTGATGCTTACTTGTGTAAGCTGATTCAATATTTGGCATGGCGTAACCATCTTTAATGCGCGACCATAGATTGTTTTGGAAATCGTCTTGGTTGTTTGCATCAACATCAGCCAAATAGCCTTGCATTGGATCGTCTAGCAAATCGTCACTCACTGGCTCGTTAATAATTTCAATTTCTACGCCAGCTGCATTCGTTTCTGCAGATGAGTTTTGAGCATAAAATAGTGCACCCGCTAATACTAATAAGCTGATGCAGCCAATAGCCACTTTTTTTATGTTCAAAGTGTTTAATTTCATTAAAGTGGCGCCATGCAAAAAAAGTGACTTAATGTTAGCGATAGATACAGGCTTAGTCAAGTGAAAGTTTTACTTTATAATTAAATGTTATGTGGATGATTAATAATGATTTCTTAAACTTCTAATGGCAGTAAAAACACATAATTCATCGGTATTTTCTGCTTGAGAGTTTTGGATAATGGTGGCTTGATTACACCTAAAAAATGGGTTGGTTTTGAGCTCTAAATCGACCGTACTAGGCAAGCTTGGTAGGTGTTGTGCTCGTAAGGCTTGTGTTTGTTGCTTTCTAGCCATTAAATCATCATTATCAGGCTCCAACGTAAGCGCAAATTCTATATTCTTAGCCGTATATTCATGCGCACAAAATACTTTGGTGCTTGGGTTGAGCAATTTTAAGCGCTGTAATGAATGCAACATTTGTGCTGGTGTGCCTTCAAATAATCGTCCGCAACCCGCACCAAATAAGGTGTCTCCGCATAGTAAATAATCATCATTTACATAAGCAATTTGCCCCAAAGTATGCCCTGGTAGCCACATGATGCGAAAGCTTTGTGCAATTTCGGGTAGCGTAATTTCATCACCTTCAGTTAAAGCAATATGTTTAAAAGCAAATTGCTCGTATTGTGGCGCATAAACTTGAGCTGGCTTGTACTCAAGTAAATCGTTGACGCCATCAATATGGTCACTATGATGATGCGTAATTAAAATTGCAGTTAGCTCTAAGTTGAGTTTTTGGAGTATTTTAATCACTGGCGTGGCATCACCAGGATCCACCACCACGGCATA
>JANLWF010000177.1:0-2220 GCA_031364385.1 Methylotenera sp. | reverse complement strand
CCATTAAACCCATGGGTGAAATCTGTTCAGTTTGAATCAACCAGGCGATGCGCGTAGTAAGCACTCGGGTTTTGCCGCTGCCAGCGCCAGCCAGTATAAGTGCGGATTGATGCGGTAAGGTGACCGCTTCTAGTTGCTTATTGTTAAGACCAGTGAGAATTGAAGATTGACTTTGCATGCTGCATATTATCGCATGGCTTAAGCAAAAAATTGCTTAAAGTGCTAGATACAAACTGTTACAAAAACATTGAAAATTACTGGAACTAAGCGAAACAGCACTAGTCAGAACTTGCATGGTAGCAAAGCTTTGGTTTTGCTATCTTTCCGCTTCTTTCCTCCCTGAGCGGAAGCCTTAGACGATGAGGCATTTTGCCCCGATTTAATCCCCTTAATCGGGGCTTTTTTTGCGCGCAGTCAATTTGTAACCGACCTGCATCGAAGTGTAAACAAGTTGTAATGAGATGGCAAGCGGTTTATTTGGCGACTTGAATGATTCAGTTTGAATCATCAAAATAGTTTGTACAAAAAATCTAAAGTTAAAATGATTAAAGCTGCCAATCAATCGGTGTTTGACCTTGCTGAATTAAATGCTGATTAATACTAGAAAATTGATGGTTACCAAAAAAGCCGCGATGCGCTGACAAAGGCGATGGGTGAACGGATTTTATCACTAAATGTCGTTTAGAATCAATTACATCGCCTTTTTTCTGTGCATAACTGCCCCATAACACAAACACCAGACCCTCACGATGCTTATTTAATGCGGCGATGGCGGCATCTGTAAACGTCTCCCAACCTTTGCCCTGATGTGCGCCAGCTTTTGCTTGTTCTACCGTTAGCGTGGCATTGAGCAACAACACGCCTTGATCTGCCCACGTTGTTAAATCGCCATTTCGCCCCATTTTGATATTTAAATCAGCTGAAATTTCCTTAAAAATATTCAATAGGGATGGCGGTGGCGCGATACCTTTCGGCACAGAAAAACTCAACCCATGCGCTTGGCTGTCCCCATGATATGGGTCTTGCCCGATAATCACCACCCTAACTTTATCAAATGGCGTGTGATTAAACGCATTAAAAATCAAAGGGCTAGGCGGAAAAATAACTTTTCCAGCAGCTTTTTCATGCTTAAGAAAGTCGCGCAAAGCCTGCATATAAGGCTTCTCAAGTTCATCGCCAATCACGGTTTGCCATGAGGGGTGAAGTTGACCAGGCTTTTGTTCTGTCATAAAAGATGATATTAAAAATATAGGATAAAAATATTATAAGGTAAAAGATGCTTAGTAATGGTTAACCACAAAATAGTTACCTGATGGTTAAAGCTAGTTAGCTTGATGGAATGGTTAGTTAGCGTGCCAACCCCATTTTGTAGGTAACGATGAATCAATGTCTGTTTCGAGTAAAACGCTGAACTCTCTCATGTCCACGATTCCAAAAAACTCTAAGCCTGATTTTTTATCTGAAAGTTGATGAGCCTCTTCAATGAGCGCAATCATGTAGTTTATCGAATCTATACATTTAGCTAAAACCTCTCCCTCGCCTAACTCTTCGACAATCCACACTCGTTCAACACCTGCTTGCTCACCGACAGTTTCGTGTTTTCCGCCCAGAAATAAGTTATCGACGAACTTTGATGTAGGTTCTAGAATTTTTTCTGTTTCAGTAAATGGTTTTATATCAGTTTTTATTGAGAGTTTCATCCTGCGCCCCTTAAATAAGCCACACTGCACTGTACTTTTTGCCGTAAGGGAGCTTTGTTTTACGATGATATTTCTTGCGTCAACTAGACGACGTAGCGTTGGTAAATTACGCATTTCTTCTTGTTTTATTTTGTACCACTCTTGAAAGCCTTGAGGTTTATAATCTTCGCTTTGTAGCATGAAAGTAATATTGCGAAAAGCCTGAATAAATGCGTTTAGATTGTATAGGAATGGCCGTGGGGAGTGATAATGCAATAGGCTTTGAATCAAAAAATAGCGAGCTTCGTTGCACTTCTCATGCGCTGAAGGAACTGGGCAATTTTCTTCAAAAGATGTCATCTTGCCTCTTATCAGCTAACTTAAAATGGCCATCCTAATTGATGGGCTGTTTTGCGTCAAATAGTAAGTGGCAATAAAAAACCTCGCAGAAGCGAGGTTTTAATATTACTGAGTAACAAGGTTGCACTTCGTTATTGCATCAACCCATCTCGAGATGGATAAGTTGATGCAACATCAAAAA
>JANLWF010000164.1:0-3563 GCA_031364385.1 Methylotenera sp. | reverse complement strand
TTCACGGCCCCAGCGCTTGATGTCAGCCGCTAGGTTAGCGTAATCATTAGTATTAGATAATTCCATATGGCAAATGATATTACATTAATTTTGGATAACGAAGCGGCAACATTAGCTTGTGGCGATAAATTTTCGCGCATTTTGGCTTGTGGGCTTGTGGTGTATTTGCATGGCGACCTTGGTGCAGGCAAAACTACCTTTGTACGTGGCGTTTTACATGGTTTAGGCCATGCCGGCAAGGTAAAAAGCCCCACTTATACTTTGGTTGAACCTTACATAGTTTTTAACTATAATATCTATCATTTTGATTTATATCGTTTTATAGATGAGGAGGAATGGGATGCTGCAGGCTTTAGAGATTACTTTAATGCGCAAAGTATTTGCATGATTGAGTGGCCAGAAAGAGCTGAAAATGTGCTACCAGAGCCTGATATTCATGTGAATCTTTCACACTATCAAAGCGCACGTAAAATTCAGTTTTCGGCAGGGTCGCCATTAGGCAATAAATGTATAGAAGGACTGCATGTTTAGAAAATCTATAATTCAGCTTTTATTTACTTGCTTATTGCTAATCAATTCAAGCAGTTATGCTGCTAATACTATTACCGCAGCGCGCGTATGGCCCGCGCAGGAATATACGCGCATTGCATTTGAGTCCACTTCGCCTATTAAATATCAGCTCATTATTCTAAAAAATCCCGATAGACTGGTGTTAGATATTGAAGATTTAGAGTTAAGTACCGCGCTTACTACGCTTTCTGACAAAATTTTATTGAGCGACCCCTATATCAAACAGGTGCGTGTTGCCAAATTCAAGCCTGGCGTGGTGCGCATCGCGGTAGATTTAAAAGGCGAGGTCAAATCTAATTTGTTCGCACTTGTGCCAGCGGGCGATTATAAACATCGTTTAGTGCTGGATATTTATCCGCTGCAAGATGATTTAATGGCCATGTTAGGCAAAAAGTCTGCCGAAAGTGAATCAACAAATCAACCAAAGCCAGTGATAGAGGCGCTACCCTCTATAGCTGTTGAGCCTGATGTTCCAACGACAACATTGCCAGCTACAGTGCCAGTCGAGCCAGTTGTCGAAATTCCTCCAACGGCAGCGCCAGCAGAAATCCCTGTCATAAATAAAGAGGACGAGCGCCTAATCACCATTGTTATTGATGCAGGGCATGGTGGCGAAGACCCAGGCGCGCGTGGTGCGAGTGGTAGCCGAGAGAAAGACATTACCCTAAAAATTGCAAAAAAATTAAAAGAAAAATTAGATACTGAACTCAATATGCGCGGCATGTTGACGCGCGACGGCGATTACTTTATTCCACTTGGTACGCGTGTAGTAAAAGCGCGTAAATTTAAAGCAGATTTATTTATTTCTATACACGCCGATGCCTTTACCAACCCTGCTGCACGCGGCTCTTCTGTATTTGCACTGTCTGAAAAAGGGGCTACCAGCGCCAGTGCGCGATATTTGGCGAAAAAGGAAAATGAATCTGATTTAATTGGCGGTGTGAGTTTAGGTGGCAGAGACCCAGTCCTAGCTAAAACGCTGCTAGATTTATCGCAAGCCGCGACGATTAATGATAGTTTGAAACTAGGCAAAGCAGTACTCGGCCATATTGGCGAGATTAATAAATTACATAAAAATCATGTTGAGCAAGCTGGTTTTGCAGTACTAAAATCGCCAGATGTCCCGTCTATATTGGTTGAGACAGCATTTATCAGCAACCCAGAAGAAGAGCGTAAATTGATTGATGATGTGTATCAAGATAAACTGGTAGCTTCAATTTTAAGTGGCATAAAAAAGTATTTCGCCAGCAACCCTGCGCTGGCAAAAACCAAAGTCGCTTATGAAAAATAGGGTTGCTAATGAATAGCAAATTAACAGATCAGGCTGACCTTAAAATTAGCCCACAAGAAACTGCTTTGTTGCAAAATCAAGAGAGTTTGCATCTCATTGAGCTGTATCTTAAGCGATCACGTTTTGCTGTACTACACACTATTTTACTGTATCTTTTTGTGGCTTATGCCTTCTATGGCGTAGCAGAAACCAGTCACGTTGTTGTATGGCTTGTCTATATGCTAAGTATTGATGCGTTGATTTTGATGCATGTTAATTCGTATGACACTAATCGAGTATCTGATGCTGAATCGAAAAACTATAAGTATCGGCAAATATTGTTGCATTTTTTTGCTGGTTTGGTTTGGAGCTTGGCTGGGTTTCTATTCATCAACGACTCCACGCCAATGATGTTAGTTTACATGGTCTTTACAATTAGCGGCATACTCATCTCAATGGCTGTTTCTATTATGTCGCCTTCGATGCTGGGTTTAACCGCCTACACCTTAAGCGCTGCTAGTTTTACGGTTTATTACACATGGCAACATTTTGATACGCTGAATTTATTTTTTTTGGGTGCGATAGCGCTTATTATTACAGTGATGCAAATTGGCTACGATGTACACAAGCAGTATAAGCGCTATATTAAGGTGTTGATGCTAAATAGTTTTATGAATAACAAGCTAAATGCTAGTAACCAAGTGCTAAATCAGCATGCCAATGTAGATGAACTAACGGGCTTAAATAACCGCCGATTTATTTTAGAAGATTACTACAGTAAGGTGAGCAGCGCTAAACGCTACCAACTACCACTCAGTATATTATTGATTGATATAGATTATTTTAAAAAGGTAAATGATCAGTTTGGACATCCAATAGGGGATGAAGTGTTAATGTCGGTTGCAGTAGATTTGGCAAACGGCCTGAGAGAGTCTGATTTAATTGGCCGTTATGGCGGTGAAGAGTTTCTAGCCCTATTGCCAATGGCCAATTTGGACGAAGCACAAATAATCGCAGAACGCTTACGTGCGCAAGTGGCCAATAGTCTCATTTTTAAAGAAAAATATGGTTTTGGCGTCACTGTTTCCATCGGTTTGGCCGAGTTTTCTTTAAATGAAACAGAGCTTGAACTGATTGCGCGCGTAGATAAAGCGCTGTACGCAGCTAAAAATAATGGTAGAAACCGCGTAGAAGTTTCAACCAATATTCAGCTCTAAATATTACTAGAGACTCTCACAACTAAGCCTTGCATTGCAGGTAAAATAACGCCATGCAAATACGCCTTTTACCTAACCAACTCATCAGCCAAATCGCCGCAGGCGAGGTAGTAGAACGACCCGCTTCTGCGCTTAAAGAGCTGCTGGAGAACAGCCTAGATGCAGGTTCTAGCGATATTCAAGTTTCGCTCATCCAAGGTGGTGTTAAGCAATTAAAAGTCACCGATAACGGTAGCGGTATTGCAGAAAATGACTTAGCCATGGCCTTAACGCGTCATGCTACCAGCAAGATTTTCAGCTTAGAAGATTTAGAGGCAGTGACCAGTTTGGGCTTTCGTGGCGAGGCTTTGGCAAGCATAGCCTCAGTGTCGCGCACGCAAATATCTAGCCGCTATGTTGATTTAAAAACAGGTTTAAACTCGAAACACGCTTGGCGCATCGCCTCAGAAGGCAGTGAAATAGCGCCCATTGAGCCAGTTGGTTTGGATGCTGGCACGATTGTAGAA
>JANLWF010000154.1:0-1910 GCA_031364385.1 Methylotenera sp. | reverse complement strand
TTTTGCCGCTATCGCAGGGCCAGGCCCGCTGGTTGGGCCAACACTGGCGGCGCAATTTGGCTATTTGCCAGGTACGCTGTGGATATTGATTGGCGCAGTGCTGGGCGGTGCGGTGCAAGATATGGTGACGCTGTTTTTCTCTACGCGTCGTGATGGCAGGAGTTTAGGCCAAATGGCGCGCGATGAAATTGGCGTGATTGGCGGCACGGCAGCGCTGGTGGGTACTTTCATGATCATGATTATCTTAATCGCCGTGCTAGGGTTGGTGGTGGTGAATGCCATGAAGCACAGCCCGTGGGCGACTTCTACGGTGGCAGCGACCATTCCAATTGCCATGATAATCGGCCTTTATATGCGCAATATCCGCCCTGGACGTGTGTTGGAAGCGTCTGCGATTGGCGTGGCTTTATTGCTGTTTTCTGTATTTGCAGGCGGCTGGATAGACCATAACGAAACCTTACGCGTGTATTTCGACCACGATGGCCTGCCGCTGGCTTATGCGATTATCTTGTATGGGTTTGCCGCTGCCGTGTTGCCAGTGTGGCTGTTATTAGCCCCGCGTGATTATTTATCCACCTATATGAAACTGGGCACGGTGATTTTATTGGCGGTAGCCATTATTATGTTGCGCCCCGATATTCACATGCCTGCGCTGACGCAATTTACCGATGGTACAGGGCCGATTTTTGGTGGCAAGTTGTTTCCATTTGTGTTCATTACCATTGCCTGTGGCGCGATTTCGGGCTTTCATGCGTTAATCGCATCGGGTACGACGCCGAAATTATTGGCGAACGAGCGTGACATTCGCATGATTGGTTATGGCGCAATGTTGTTAGAAAGTTTCGTCGCCATTATGGCCATGATAGCCGCCACAGTGCTAGAGCCTGGCGTGTTCTTCGCTATCAATAGCCCTGCGGGGGTAGTGGGGAAAGAGGCGATTGATGCTGTCGCCAAAATTAATAGCTGGGGCTTTGCAGTCACGGTGGAGCAAATGAATCAACTGGCAAAGGACATGGGCGAAAGCAGCCTATTCGCCCGCACAGGCGGTGCGCCTAGTCTGGCTGTAGGCATGGCGAGTATATTCGGCAACGCGTTTGGCAATCACTTACTCGCGCTGTGGTATCACTTCGCGATTATGTTCGAGGCAATTTTTATTCTCACCACGCTCGATGCAGGCACTAGAGTTGGCCGTTTTATGCTGCAAGACATGCTGGGCAATTTCAACAAAAAACTAGGCGAAACTTCCTATATGCCATCCGTTATACTCACTAGCGCTATAGTGGTGGCGGCTTGGGGCTACTTTTTGTATATTGGAGTAATCGACCCCAACGGCGGCGTGAATATTTTATGGCCGCTATTTGGTATTGCGAACCAAATGCTGGCCGCCATTGCCTTATGTGTAGCGACTGGTATTTTGGTGAAATCGGGCAAATTAAAATACGTTTGGGTGACAGGCCTACCGCTGGTTTGGCTGGTAGCACTTACCACTACGGCGGCGTACCAAAAGATTTTTTCGGAAGATATTCGCGTAGGATTTTTTGCTGCCGCGAATGATTTAAGTGCAAAATTAGCCAGTGGTGTATTGCCTGCCGATAAAGCCAGTGTTGCGCCGCAGCTAATATTTAATCAACAATTAGATGCGTATTTGACCTTGTTTTTTGTGGCGGTTTTATGGATTGTGATTATTGATATGTTGGTGGTATGTATGCGCCATTTAGCAGGTAAACCCGTGTTGCCATCTTCAGAAGTGCCGCACGACACAACGCAATTAAATGATGCTTGGGTGAGAGACTAATGTTGAAACAAGTTAAAAGTTTTTGGCATTCTATACGCCAGCTATCGGGCGACGATGCCTACGAGCGCTATTTAAAACATTATGCTGAGTTTCATGCAGCAAATGCCCTACAAGA
>JANLWF010000152.1:0-1543 GCA_031364385.1 Methylotenera sp. | reverse complement strand
ACTTAGAAATTCATTTTGTGGATTCCAGCGGCGTGATTAGCTGGAATTTTTTACGCAATACGCCTGATTATGAATTCGTAGATTGGAACTTTGGCACAAGCACTGAAGAAGATTACCATTGGTGTATCAACACCATACACGGGCTTGGCAAGGAGTTGTACATCGCTAATTTCACGCATTTAGGTGTGTACGCTTGCCGCATTTTTGTGCCAGGCATGAGTGAAATTTACCCCGTGGAAGAACTGGAATGGGCGAATAATACCGTAGGTAATTTGGTGCGGCCTTATGCTTTGAAATTGCAAGATTTAGGCAAAAAAGAATCTGCCGAGCTATTAAAAGTGCTACTCGATTTGGATATTGCCGACGATTTACCCGTCACCATGTTAATCGGCCTTTGCGCTGACGCCAATACTGTATGGGTGGATTTACGCGTGGGCGAGCTTAAAACGCTTGCTGCGCTTGCTTGTGATGCGATTGAAGACATTTTAGATGGCTGCGCATGGATTGCCCAATTTAACGAGCTGCCAGCCGCGCGCGCCAGCGTTTATCGCTGTATTGCCAATATCATGCAATTAAACGAAGAACTCAATAGCAACGCGCCTTTTGAAGCCAACCTGCAACTGATGTATTGCGCTGAAACGTTGCAACAAGCGCACAAACTAATCAGCCAAAAAGAACAATATTTCGGCCGAGGTAATTTAGGTGCGAATATGCAAGGTAGTAACATGCACCAACAATTACTTGCCGCTTATGGCAAGGTTTGGAAGTTTTAAACCATGAGAATCACAGCATGAAAATCCCCCATAGACTGCAACCGTTAGTAGAAGACGGCTTGATAGACGACGTGACGCGTCAACTGATGAGCGGCAAAGAGGCAATGGTGTTTGTTGTCACTTGTGGCGGTGAAGTGCGCTGCGCCAAGGTGTATAAAGAAGCGGACAAACGTAGCTTTCGGCAAAGTGTGGACTATACAGAGGGGCGCAAAACAAAAAACAGTCGCCAAGCACGCGCCATGCAAAAAGGCAGCAAATATGGCCGTGAATCGCAAGAAGCGGCTTGGCAAAGTGCCGAGGTAGATGCACTGTATCGCCTGGCCAATGCTGGCGTGCGCGTACCAACGCCGTATAATTTTTACGGAGGTGTGTTGCTGATGGAGCTAGTGACAGGCGACGACGGCAACGCCGCGCCGCGCTTGAATGACGTGCAATTAAGCGCCGAAACTGCGCGCGAATATCATGCGTTTTTGATTCAACAAGTGGTGCGTATGTTGTGCGCAGGCATTGTGCATGGCGATTTATCTGAGTTTAATATTTTGGTGGGTAGTGACGGTCCAGTGATTATCGACCTGCCGCAAGCAGTGGACGCCGCAGGTAATAACCACGCCAAAGATATGTTAGTGCGTGATGTGACTAATTTGGCCAATTACTTTGGCCAATTTGCACCCGAATTATTGACAACGCAATACGCCAAAGAGATTTGGGCGCTGTATGAACGTGGTGATTTAAACATAGACTCGCCTTTAACGGGGCGTTTTGCTGAAACC
>JANLWF010000084.1:0-1700 GCA_031364385.1 Methylotenera sp. | reverse complement strand
CGTGAAACCTTGTACCGCGCTTACGCTACACGAGCTTCGGAGTTCGGTAAACCCGAATTTGATAATACATCGATTATTACGCAACTGCTTAAATTGCGCGATGAAGAAGCCAAATTACTCGGTTTTAACAACTTTGCCGAGCTATCGCTGGCCAGCAAAATGGCCGACACGCCGCAGCAAGTGATTGATTTTTTAGAGAATTTAGCCAAAAAAGCCAAACCTTATGCCGAACAAGATAGACTTGAGTTAGAAGCATACGCTAAGCAGCTTGGTATTAACGATATGCAAGCTTGGGACGTGGCTTATGTATCAGAAAAATTGCGCGAAGATAAATACGCGTTTTCTGACTTAGAAGTGAAGCAATACTTCCCAGAAGCCAAGGTGATGGCGGGATTGTTTAAAGTGGTGGAAACCATTTTTGGTGTGTTCGTTAAAAAAACCAGCGCGCCCACTTGGCATAAAGATGCACATTTTTATGAAATTACCGATCACAGCGGCAAACTCATCGGCCAATTTTATTTAGACCTATACGCCCGCAACAACAAGCGGGGCGGGGCTTGGATGGATGAAGCAATCACGCGTCGCGTTGTGGACAACAAACTCACCACGCCTGTTGCGTATTTAACCTGCAATTTCTCCGCGCCAGTCGGCGGCAAACCTGCCTTATTCACGCATGATGAAGTCATCACCATGTATCACGAGTTTGGTCACGGCTTGCACCACATGCTGACACAGGTCAATGATTACGGCGTTTCTGGTATTAAAGGCGTGGAATGGGATGCGGTAGAGCTGCCCAGCCAGTTTATGGAAAACTTCTGCTGGGAATGGGACGTGCTGCGCCACATGACGCAACACGTGGACACGGGCGCGCAGTTGCCACGTGAGTTATTCGACAAAATGGTCGCCGCCAAAAACTTTCAAGCGGGTATGCAGACCGTGCGCCAAATTGAGTTTTCACTTTTTGATATTGCCTTGCATAGCACATTTGATCCCAATGGTGCCAAAACACCATTAGCACTAATTGAAGAAATTCGAGATGCAGTCGCCGTGGTGCGTCCACCCAGCTGGAATCGCTTCCCCAATAACTTCAGCCACATCTTCGCTGGCGGCTATGCGGCAGGCTATTACAGCTACA
Organism: Methylotenera sp.; assembly: GCA_031364385.1. Taxonomy (GTDB): domain Bacteria; phylum Pseudomonadota; class Gammaproteobacteria; order Burkholderiales; family Methylophilaceae; genus Methylotenera_A. The sequence goes on along the minus strand of JANLWF010000084.1, from coordinate 565 downwards.
AATGGGCAGAAGTGTTAAGCGCCGACGCCTATAGCTTATTTGAAGAACAAGGCGGCTTAAGCGCAGAAGCTGGGCAAAAGTTCTGGCAAGAGATTTTGTCGCAAGGCGGCAGCAGAACTGCGATGGAATCTTTTATCGCCTTCCGTGGCCGCGAGCCCAATATCGATGCACTACTCCGTCACAACGGTATGAGCGCATAAGTAATTGTTTTCGTCGCTGTAGCGACTTGCCTAGCTTACAATACAATAATTTCTGAAAATTTTACAATCCCGTGAGAAAAACTTAAATTGAAACTTGCGACTTGGAATGTAAACTCGCTTAACGTGCGCTTGCCGCATGTGTTGGATTGGTTGCGCGACAACCCGATTGATGTGCTGTGCCTGCAAGAAACCAAGCAAGAAGATATTAAGTTTCCATACAATGATTTAAAGGCTGCGGGCTATAACGCGATTCACAGTGGGCAAAAAACTTATAACGGCGTGGCGATTTTAAGCCGTTATGCCATGACCGATGTTGAATATGGTATTGCAGGCTTTGAGGATGAGCAGAAACGCGTGGTTTCTGC
>JANLWF010000051.1:0-10313 GCA_031364385.1 Methylotenera sp. | reverse complement strand
TATTAACGCCTAAAACTTCGTAGTAATCTCTTTTTGCAGCCATTTTTTATCCAGTTACTTAATGAAAATGTTGAGTTAGGCATAGACAAAAGCCACGATGGTCGTGGCTCTTGTCTTGCTTGTTAATCTCTAACTTTCAGCCTTAGTCTTTTTTCACTTCTTCAAACTCGGCATCTACCACTTCCGCATCCACTGTTTTCTCGCCTTCTGGGCTTGGTTGTGCGTTTTCAGCATTGGTCTTTGCTTGCTCTGCTGCATACACTTTTTCACCTAACTTTTGTGAGGCTTCCATCAGTGTGTTGGTTTTAGCTTCTATCACATCCTTGTCGTCGCTTTGCAATACTTCTTCAACGTCTTTAATTGCTGTTTCAATGGCAGTTTTTTCAGCTTCGTCCAACTTGTCACCATGCTCAGTCATCGATTTTTTAACTGAGTGCACCATGCCATCCGCTGCATTGCGCGCATCGACTAGCTCGCGATATTTTTTATCTTCGTCGGCATATTTAATAGCATCTTCTTCCATCTGTTGAATTTCCGCTTCACTCAAGCCAGAGTTAGCCTTAATGGTGATTTTATTTTCTTTGCCCGTGGCTTTGTCTTTTGCGCTTACGTGCAAAATACCGTTAGCATCAATGTCAAAAGTCACTTCAATTTGCGGCATGCCACGTGGTGCAGGTGGAATATCGCTTAAATTAAATTGACCGAGCGATTTGTTGGCACTGGCCATTTCCCGCTCGCCTTGCAACACTTGAATCGTCACTGCATTTTGATTGTCATCCGCAGTTGAAAAAGTTTGGCTGGCCTTGGTAGGGATCGTGGTGTTTTTCTTGATCACCTTGGTCATCACGCCGCCCAGCGTTTCAATGCCGAGTGACAATGGCGTTACATCTAGCAACAGCACGTCTTTCACATCGCCTTGCAACACGCCGCCCTGAATCGCCGCGCCTACCGCCACCGCTTCATCAGGGTTAACGTCTTTACGTGGCTCTTTACCAAAAATTTCTTTTACTTTCTCTTGCACTTTTGGCATGCGGCTTTGACCGCCCACCAAAATCACATCGGTAATATCTTCAATTTTTACACCCGCGTCTTTAATGGCGGTTTTACATGGGCCTATCGTGCGCTCAATTAAATCATCGACTAAACTTTCAAGTTTCGCACGGGTGAGTTTTACTACCAAGTGCTTAGGCCCAGTTGCATCGGCAGTAATGTAAGGCAGATTCACCTCGGTTTGTGTAGCGCCAGATAATTCAATTTTGGCTTTCTCAGCCGCTTCTTTTAAGCGCTGTTTAGCCAATAAATCGTTGCGTAAATCTAGCCCATTTTCTTTTTTAAATTCGTCCGCTAAAAAGTCGATGATGCGGTTATCAAAGTCTTCGCCACCCAAGAACGTGTCACCGTTGGTGCTCAGCACTTCAAATTGATGCTCGCCATCAATGCTGGAAATCTCAATAATTGATATGTCAAACGTACCGCCGCCCAAGTCATACACGGCAATTTTACGGTCACCTTCTTGCTTATCCATGCCGAATGCCAGCGCTGCCGCAGTTGGCTCGTTAATAATGCGTTTTACGTCTAAGCCTGCGATGCGACCTGCATCTTTTGTGGCTTGGCGCTGACTATCGTTAAAGTAAGCTGGCACGGTAATCACTGCTTCGGTGACTTCTTCGCCCAAATAATCCTCGGCGGTTTTTTTCATTTTGCGTAACACTTCAGCCGAAATTTGCGGTGGCGCCATTTTTACGCCGCGCACCTCTACCCATGCGTCGCCGTTATCGGCCTTGGCAATGGTGTAAGGCATCAGCTTGATGTCTTTTTGCACTTCTTTTTCATCGAATCTACGGCCAATTAAGCGCTTAACCGCGTATAACGTATTTTTAGGGTTAGTTACCGCTTGGCGTTTAGCAGGCGCACCCGCTAAAATTTCGCCATCTTCTTGGTAAGCTATGATTGAAGGCGTAGTACGAGTACCTTCCGCATTTTCAATGACGCGTGGCTTGCCGCCTTCCATCACGGCGACACAAGAGTTTGTTGTACCTAAATCAATACCAATAATTTTGCCCATTTTAAATTCCTTTTTCTTTCAATCTATATAAACTTGGTTTATTAAAACCGTCTTAAACGTAATGTTGGGTAGTTTTTTGCTTTTTCAATAGCCTAATAATTTTGTGGTAATTATTTTTCGAGCTTGTTATTTTGCCACCATCACCAACGCAGGCCTTAACACGCGGTCATTCAGCGTGTAACCTTTTTGTAGCACGCTAGTCACGGTATTCGGCTCACCGCTATTTTCTAACATGCTAATAGCTTGATGTTTATGTGGATCGAATTTCTCCCCTAGAGGATTAATCTCAGCAATATTAAATTTCTCGAATACAGCGCTCAATTGCTTCACCGTCAGTTCTACACCGTTTTTATAGCTAGTAACATCAGCATTGCCAACGTTTAAAGCCGCGTCTAGACTATCTTTCACAGCCAGTAGCTCGCCGCTAAATTTTTCTAGCGCAAATTTGCGCGCTTTATCGATATCATCAAAGGCACGGCGGCGAATATTTTCGCCCTCAGCCTTCACATAAAGCACACTCGCTTTGGCTTCTTCCAGTGCGGCTTCTAGCTCGGCAATGCGTTCTGCTGAGGTTTGAGCTTCGGTAGTCTCAGTCACAGCTTCAAACGTGCTTTCAGCTGTCGGTTCAGGATTTTTTTCTTGTGGAGTTTCATCTTGGGTTTTGTTTTGGTTTTTCATGCTTTCCTCATCATGGCAAATAACATTATTTAAAATGTGGGGATACCCGTGTGGATTTCAAGTGGTTTAAAGCGATTTATACAACTTTTTTAGTGCTTGTAATACGTCATCTACGCTTGGTGTTTGTGCAATACCGCCCAAATTAATGGCTTTAGTGTTTCCACCCGCCATCACGCCCGTGAGCACGGGCATAGTGTCGGTGTAAATGGCCACTGTCGGCCTATTTAAAGCAGCTGCAAGGTGCGATAAGCCAGTATCCACGCCAATGGCGGCTGTGGCGCTAGCTATTATGCCTGAAAGCGCGTGTATATTTAGCTGTGGCAGTACAGTACTACCTGTCACTTGTTGTGCAATGGCTTGTGCACGTAAATGCTCTGCATCACTGGCCCAAGGTAACACTAAACTTAAATTTTGCTGCGCGAGTTGCTTACCTAAATCTGCCCAGTATTGCGTTGGCCATAGTTTGCTATTGCGGCTGGTGCTATGTAGCGCGACGATATATTTTTCGGGCAATGTGAGTGTGCATTTTGGCGCGCTAATGCCGTAATCTGGCGCGTTTGTTGGCGCTGTGAAGCCCAAGCTCAAAGCTACAAGCGCACGGTTGCGGGTTACGGCATGTTGTTGATACGAAATATGATAAGTTTTATCGTAAAAATAACTCGCAAGCGATTCGCGGATTGAGCTTTTATCATAGCCATGTTTGACACCGTTGGCGCAACGTGTGATTAATGCGCTCTTGAGTAAACCTTGTGTATCAATAATTGCATCGTATTGATTTTGCTGAATGAGTTTTTTAAACTTCGTAATTTCATGCCATGTTTTTTTACTAAAAATATGCTTTTTCCAACGACGCATTGCCACGGTAAATATTTGGTTTACTTGCGGATGCAGCCGCGGAATATCAGCAAAAGACTCTTCTACAACCCAATCAATTTGCACATTGGGAAGGTGTGCATGCATGTCATTTACCACAGGTAAATTGTGGATGACATCGCCTAAGGAAGAAGTTTTAATGAGTAGAATGCGCGGCATAAAGACTATTTTCGCATACAATTGACGTTTTCATTCACAGCAAAACGTCTGATATTATCTTGAAATTTGCTTTTTTAATTTTTAAATACTTCCCCTACGGTGGCGCACAGCGCGATATGTTGCGCATTGCCGAAGGCTGCGCCAAGCAAGGCCACCAGGTCACGATTTACACGGGCGAGTGGCGTGGCGATTTGCCAGTGGTTTCCAATCTTCAAGTGAATATTTTAAAAAGTGCAGGCTGGTCGAATCATCAGCGCCATCAATCGTTAATTAATACCATGCAAGCCTCATTAAAGCTTAATCCTGTGGATTTGGTGGTAGGTTTTAACCGCATGGTTGGGTTAGATGTGTATTACGCGGCAGACCCGTGTTTTATGGCGCGCGCGCACGATGAGAAAAACTGGTTGTATCGTTTAACTGGGCGGTTTCGGTTTTTTAGGGATTGCGAAAAAGCCGTGTTTGATCAGCATAGCGCATGCAAAATTTTACTATTAACCGAACGAGATAAGGCTATTTTTCAACGCTGGTATCATACGCAAGAAGATCGCTTTTACGTATTGCCGCCGAATATTCCCGCTGAAAAGTTTACTGGTAAAAATAAAGCAACTAGTCGCAGCCATGTGCGAGCACAATTCAGCCTGCCAGCACAAGCTAATGTGGTGTTGACGATAGGCTCTGCCTACCTTAGAAAAGGCGTGGATAGGGCGATTGCTGGCCTAGCAAGTTTGCCAGATACTGTTAGAAATAATACTTGGTTGATCGCGGTAGGCGAACATGAATCGGCTAGTACTTTTACGCAAGATGCAAAAAAGCTTGGTGTTGCAGAACGCTGTATTTTGGCGGGTGGCAGGGCAGATGTGGCCGATTTAATATTGGGCGCAGATGTGTTGGCGCACCCTGCGCGTTCTGAGCTGGCGGGCTTAGTGATTATAGAGGCAATGACGGCGGGCTTGCCAGTATTGGTAACCGATGTGTGTGGTTACGCCCGCCATGTGCAACAAGCAGACGCTGGCGTGGTGTTGCAATCGCCCTATCATCAAGCCGAATTAAATTTAGCATTACACGCCATGTTAAATGCCCCGCAAGCGCATTGGCAACAAGCGGGTGTGGATTACACGCAGGCTATTTTGCAGCAATCTTCACCTAATGCAGAAGCAGATTTAATCATAAAATTTGCGCAAAATAAAACGGAAAAGGCCTAATAATAAATGTGGATTAAGCAACATTGGATGGTGCCAGAAGCACTACATAGGGCGGGTTTCAGCACGTTTGAACATGCGATGAATTTGCAAGGCAAGGTGTTTAGAAGCGTGGTTGGTCGCAAAACCATGCAGGTTGAACTTGACGGCAAAAGCTACTTTATTAAGCAGCATTTTGGCGTGGGTTGGGGCGAGATTGTTAAAAGCTTTTTAAGCGGCAAAAAACCGATTCTTGGCGCGATGACCGAAGTCAGCGCCATCCAAAAATTAGATGCCATTGGCATCCCCACCACACCCTTGGTGGCTTATGGGCAGCAAGGCTGCAATCCTGCATCCATGCGCTCTTTTGTGGTTACTGAGGATTTAGGCGATATTGATTCGTTGGAGGATATTTGTGCCGATTGGCAAGCAAATCCGCCAGAGGCAGCGTTTAAACGAAAAATCATTATTGCAATGGCGCAGCTGGCAGCAAAATTGCACAACGCAGGCTTGTGTCATCGCGATTTTTATTTATGCCATTTTGCCTTAAAAAAAGCAGAGTTAACGCAAGGTAAAATTAAGTATTATTTGCTCGATTTGCATCGCATGTTACAAGGCCAGCAGCCCAATAGCAGCGCGGTGATGAAGGATATTGCAGGCTTGTATTTTTCAATGCTGGATTTTGGCTTTAATGCAGAAGATCTGGCGCTTTTTAAGCAAGAATATTTGCCGCAAAACGCAGATTTTTGGCGCAAAGTCGAAGCCCGTGCTAATGCACTTTACAGCAAATTTCACAGTGAAAAATTTCAAAAAAGATTGATTAAAGAAAATTCCGCACGGGATTAATGTGTAGCAGGAATTTCTTTGCTCATCGCGTGCCGCCTTTTTTTATAACGGTTGTAGCGCCATAAATATTGGCTTGGTTTTTGTGCAATTTGTTGTTCAATTGCCTTATTTAGCAAGGCTGGTGTGGTGATGGATTCTATTTTTTGCAGGTGAATTTCATAGCCTGCGCCATTTGCAAGCCGTTTGCCATACGCCATAATCACCGCTGCACCAGTTTTTTCTGCCAATTTGCTGGCTAAAGTCATGGTGTAAGCTGGTTTGCCAAAAAAATCTGCCCATTCGCCTTCGCCTGCAGCGGGGATTTGATCGGGCAAAATACCAATGGCCTCACCACGCTTAAGCGCCTGCATGAGCTTGCGCACCCCGCTGGCATTGGCCTCAGCTAGGCTTACTCCTGTGCGGGTACGCCCAGCCTGAATCAAGGGTGTTAACCAGCTCATTTTAGGTGCCCTATACAGCACAGTAATAGGGTGTTTAGAGCCGTAATAAATAGAGGTGATTTCAAAGCAGCCCAAATGTGGTGTTAAAAATATAAGCCCTTTGCCCTGTTGCAGCGCTTCTTTAATAAGTGGCCAGCCATGTACTTGCTTGATCATGGCTAATAGCTCGGTTTCTTTTTTTTGCCAAATGCCCAAAGTTTCTAAAATGCTTTTGCCAGTTTCAGCAATATTTTCATGCAAAATATGCTTAAAAGCCTGGTCACTATTAGCTAAGCTGCTGTTTCTTATATTTTCTTTCATTATTTTTGCAGATTTTGGCGAGTAAAAATAAATTATCCAACCCAGCGTTGCACCTAATTTATGCAGGGTGGGTAATGATAAAATTGCGAAACATTTAAAAAACAGTTTGAGCATAGTCGACAGTTTAAAGGATATTTTTTGCAAAGCAGTATTTCTACACAACATTTGGCTTTACTCACTCAGCACCAGCTTGCTAGTTTTGGTCAATTGTGGGCTTATGAGGGCGATTGGTTCGAACCGCCAAATCGTGAGCGTGGTGGTTGGAGCGGTGTTAATTTTATTGAATTAACGAATGAAACTGGTAAAAAACAAGGTTTTTATCTTAAGCGCCAACAACGCCACATGCGTCGTACTTGGCGGCATCCTATTGTAGGTGAGCCAACATTTGTGCGTGAATTTGAAATTATTGAGCACCTAAATCAACACAATGTAAAAACGCCGAAAATTGTATATTTTGGCAGCCAACAAACGCAAGCGGTTTTATTAACAGAAGCGCTGCAAGGGTTTGTTTCGCTAGATAAAATGCAGACAGGTTTTAAATTTTCGCAAAAAATTGAGCTGATTCGTCAACTGGCGTACGCGGTCATAAATATGCATTTGGCAGGGGTGCAGCACCGCTCTCTTTATGATAAGCACTTATTTATAAAAGAGATTAATAGTAGTTTTGAAGCTGTGTTGATCGATTTTGAAAAATCGCGCGTGAGCCCATTTATCTCAATGCTTAAGCTTTCGGATTTAATTACGCTAAACTATCGCACACAAAGTTTTAGCCGCACACAAAGATTGCATTTTTATAAACAATACTTTGAAATTGCCCATTTAACATTTTGGCATAAATGCTTATGTCGATATATTCATCAAAAATCACAGAAAAAACGCAATCAAACAAAATGACTATTGCAAACACAGATAAAATTTTAATTTTAACTTCGAGCAGCACGGGCAATAACGTGTTTTGTACGCCAGCAATTAGGCTGTTGCGCAAGCATCTGCCCAATGCTGTGATTGGTGTGGTTGCGTTGAATAAGCTGAGTGCCGAGGTGTTTGAAAATAATTCTGATATTTCACAAGTTTATGTCACTCATAAAAGCCGTGTTTTTGATGAGTTGGCAAAAAACTACACTAAAGTATTTGTGCTCAACAAAAACTCACTTAAAAAATTAAATCATATAAAAACTGCGTTCACCTTGGTACCACCATCAACCGAGGCTATTCATCATGCCGAACATTTGCTGCGGTTTATGGCGGAAATGCTTAAAGTGGAAGTTACCGATGAAGATCGCCATTATGTGATTGAGACACAGCAAACCGCCGAAATTTTGCTAGCAAAATATGCGCTTGCCAACGAGGCCACGTTGATTAATATTCATTTGGGTTGCGGCACAACTTTATTGCACGGTTGGAAGTTTTTTTATAGCAGGCGTGCGGATGATAAAAAGCTATGGTCAATTGATGCTTATATCGCACTGGGTAATGCTTTGCACGCACGTATTCCAAACTTGAACATTGTGATTACGGGTACAAACAATGAAGCGTTTTTGGCGAAAAAGTTTGCGAAAAACGTAGCCAATACCATTAACTTGGTCGGCAAAACCACGGTGGCTGATTTAAGCGCACTAATGCGCCGTTTAGATCTGTTTATTGCTCACGATTGTGGCGTGTTTCATATTGCCGCGGCCTCTGACGTGCCAATAGTTGGGCTGTATGGCCCTACCAACCCTGTTGCGACAGGGCCTTTCCCCATTAAAAAGCAACATACGGTGATTAAGAAAGTGACGATGACTGATATTTCTGTTGATGAAGCGGTTGATTCAGCTTTAGATTTGTTAAAAAGATTTCCGCGCCTTGCAGCAGCCTGATTTACATTCGATTACTGCGCCAGGCAAAGTCGCGCTAAGCTTGAATTTGAGCGATGGCTCAAATTTGCTTTGTGATGAAGTTGTGCGCGTCATTCGCAATAAGCGCTTGGTGTGTAAAGGCGTTAGGCATCAAAAGCCAGTGTATGCCAAAATTTTTATTGGTGATAAAAATCTAGCTTATGCCAAGCGCGATGAAGCGGGCGTTAAATTTTTGCAGCTTGCCAATATCGAAACGCCCAGCTTGCTCTGCTCTGCTGGAGTTGTGGGTAACAAAGGCCATGCTTTAGTTTTTGAAGCAATAGAAAAGGCACAAAATGCCGAAGAAGTTTGGGTAAAATTAAATCAGAAACAACGTTTAAGTTTAGCTAAAAGTCTGGTACTTGAAATTGCCAAACACCACCATGCAGGGCTGTTACAGACCGATTTGTATTTCAAAAATTTTCTAGTTTCTGACGAGAAAATTTACACTTTGGATGGCGACGGTATTCGCCAATATACAAACTTGAGTGAGAGGCAAGCATTGCAAAATTTAAGTGTTTTACTGTCAAAATTTGACGTGCTAGATATAGAGATTTGGCTGGCTGATTTGCTAAAAACTTATGCGGAGGCGCGCGCTTGGCAACATGCACCAGATGCAGCGTTGATAAAAAAAATGACGAATGCACATCGCCAAAAAGTGGCGAGTAATTACGCAGATAAAAAAGTGTTCAGGCAGTGCAGCGATGTTAATGTGGTGCGCCAGAAAAATCTATTTATCTGGCTCTCAAGCCAATACCCACAGGATATTTTGCCTGAAAATTTAGCAAAATTAGATGTTTGTTTTACTGAAAAAGCATTGCTTAAAAAAGGCAATACATGCACAGTCGCGTTGGTAGAAATTGCGGGTAAAAAGCTTGTAATTAAGCGCTACAACATCAAAAATTTTTGGCATGGCATTAGCCGCGCGCTAAGGCAAACACGGGCGGCAGCTTCGTGGGCGAATGCATATCGCTTAAAGATTTTGGATATCGCCACTGCGGCACCAATTGCCTTAATTGAACATCGAAAATATGCTTTTAAAGGCCGAGCTTATTTTTTGGCTGAATATATTGATGCATCAGATGCAGCGCAGTTTTTTACCGAATGCACTGACAAAACCACTCGCGCAGAAACTGTTAAAAATATCAGCACATTGTTTTATAAGCTTTATTTACTCAAAATTTCGCATGGCGATATGAAAGCGACCAACATTAAAATTGTAGATAACCAGCCTGTTTTGATTGATTTGGATAGCATGATTCAACATCGTTTTGATAGATTGGCGTTAAACGGCCATGCGCGCGACCTGCGCCGCTTTATGCGAAATTGGCAAGACACGCCAGCCCTGTATAATGCCTTTGTTAAAGCATTTAAGGTGATTTACGCCGATAATGCGCCTTTACAGTTAGCACAAATAGAGCAAATTAAATGAATGTATTAGAGATATGATAGTTTTAGGACTTTCTGGCGCGCTTGGGCATGATGCTTCAGCTGCAATTTTAGTGGACGGCAAGATAATTGCGGCGGCGGAAGAAGAGCGTTTTATTCGCGATAAACACGCTAAGAATAAATTTCCGTATGAAGCGGCGAAATTCTGCTTAAAACAAGCAGGCATTAAGGCTGAGGATGTGGATGTTGTGGCGTTTCCGTATGCAGAAATTCCACTCAGCAGTAACGCGCGCTGGCACTACGCCAAACGCCATTGGTATGCCCCAGATAGGGCGCTGGATGCTATTTTTAATGGCAATAGACGCTTTCGTCGCAACCGCGATAAATCGCTTGCTTTGATGAAAGAACTTGGCTTAACCAACGCAAAATTCGTGCCTGTAGAACACCATTTGGCGCACGCTTCCAGCGCGTATCACTTAAGTGGATTTAGAGAAAAAACCGCGATTGT
>JANLWF010000272.1:0-1913 GCA_031364385.1 Methylotenera sp. | reverse complement strand
CCTGCGCCGATCACGAATAAATCATAATCATATTGTGTGGTTGGGGTATGCATATTTGAACTAGCCAATTGAATTCTCTTTTAATTTCTAATGTGTAATTTTTATAAAAAAAGCGGCGCGCCTTAATACATCTTGCGCACCGCCCATTTAACACTTAAAACAATTACTGATTATTTTTATATTACTGATTATTTTTTAAGTGATTTAACATCGTTTCAACGTCGCTCACTTCAAACGGGTCTTCTTCATGATTATCAGCTTTGCCAGTTTCGGCAAATAACTGCGTAATTTTATGATCATCTACTAGCATCGCATAGCGCCATGAGCGATCGCCAAAGCCTAAGTTCTCTTTTTTAACCAACATGCCCATGCCACGAGTAAAGTCGGCATTACCATCTGGCAACATTTTAATGTTTGATACGCCTAAATTTTTGCCCCATTGAAACATAGTAAACGCGTCATTTACGCTTAAGCAGTAAATTTCATCTACGCCAAGGGCTTTAAATTCTTCATATTTAGCCTCAAAGCCAGGTAAATGCGTGCTAGAACAAGTTGGCGTAAACGCACCAGGCAATGCCACCACGATCACTTTTTTACCTGCAAAAATATCAGCAGATGAAACATCGTGCCAACGGAAAGGGTTATCGCCACCAAGACTTTCATCACGCACACGAGTTTTAAACACAACATTTGGAACGGTAGAAACTGTAGTCATTCTTTTATTTCCTTATTTAATTAAAAACGGGTTTTGCTTTTTTGAACACGTTGCACTATTTTTTAACAACGTGTTTTTTTAAAACATGGCGCATCATAGCGACAATTCTAATAAAAATAAAATCAATGTTTCCAATTGGTTTGATAAGTAAAATTTATCAAACCAATTGAATGGAAAACCACAAGTGACAGATTAATAAAAGTGCTGATTATTTAATGCCACCAGAAGCCGCATCAATGCTTGCTCGCAGAGCAATGCAATTAGCTCGTGCATCATCAAAGCTTAATAGTGGCGTTTTGTTGTTTAACACGCAATCGCTAAAGTGTTCAATTTCTAGCGTAAAGTGATTGGATGGGCTCAGCTTTTCTTCACCACTTTCACCTGCGTCATTGCCCCAACTAATCACTGGAATATCTTTATCGAACGCCCAAACGGTGTGGCATTTTAGCCAGCCTTTGTCGCCAATTAATTCGTATTCTGATTTTCGACTGCGCTCAAAACTAATATCAAATTGCCCAAAGCGCGCACGGCCACGTGAGTCTGGCCCAAAATCCAAAATACCGCTGGTGACAATATCTGCATTGTGTTCGTTAAGCTTGGCGTGGGCAATCACGTTAATCGGCTCAAGCAGCTTACCTGTTGCTATTCCCATACCCCAACGCAACGTATGAATCGCATAAGGCCCAATATCCCATAACGCACCACCGCCATCCGCCATGCTGCGATTAATGCGATACATGCGCGCCTCGCGCATCAAAAACGAGAAGCTAGACCGCACACTTAAAATATCTCCAATCACGCCGCTTGCCACAATCTCGCTAACCCGAGCGTGTTGCGGATGAAAGCGATACATAAAACCTTCCATCACCTTGACATTATTCGCCTTTGCCGCCGCTTCAATCGCATCGATGTCTGTTAATTTTGTCGCCATCGGTTTTTCTATTAGCACATGCTTGCCAGCGTTAATGGCCTTAATCGCCCACTCTGCATGCTCCTCATTCGCCATTGGGCAGTAAATCGCGTCGAAATTTTTGTCATTAATGAGTAATTCTAAATCGTCATAACAAGTGACTTTTTCTTTATCACTAAAACCTTCTGGCGCATATTTTTCAAGTGTCGCCTTCGCCGCACCCTCACGGCGGCTGGCGATTGCCACCAGTTGCGAATTCTGCGCTTCAATAATCGCTGGCAGCAAACG
>JANLWF010000372.1:0-4575 GCA_031364385.1 Methylotenera sp. | reverse complement strand
AACATTTTCTTTGGGATGAAAAAATACATGATATTGTTGATATTTATCAAAAGGTTATAGATAAAAAATTATGAATACACTATTTTTACATGTTAGAAATAACTTAAGGCTAACTTTGTTTTTCCTTGTGGCCATTTTTTTACTTTTTGTTTTCGATGCTGCCTTTAAAGAGTTGCTGGGTAGAGTAACTGGTGAGGAAAGATATACGCATGCACCACTGGTATTTTTAATTGCACTCTATTTAGTTTGGATTAAACGCTTCGAGTTAGGTTTATCCAACAATGGTGCCTGGTACGGTGTATTAATAGTACTTTTGTCGGGCATCACCTTAATGATAGGCGAGCTAAGTGCGATTTGGACTATTGTGCAATATTCGGCTGTATTGCTATGCTTTGGCCTGGCCTGGACTATGATGGGTTATCAAATCAAAAAAATTGCCATCCCATTTTTACTTGTTTTACTAGTGATTCCCTTGCCTTATATGCTCGATGTCATGCTGTCGGGCAAAATGCAGCTGTTATCTTCTAACTTGGGGGTCAGCATAAGTCGTTTGCTAGGCATGTCTGTGTACCAAGAAGGCAACGTGATTGATTTGGGCGTGTATAAGCTGCAAGTAGTAGAAGCTTGTAGTGGCTTAAATTACATGTACCCGTTAATGACTATTGGCCTATTAATGGGCTATCTGTATAAAGGCCCGGTCTATTTGCGGGCGCTGTTATTTTTATCCAGTGTTCCAATTAGCGTGGTGATGAACAGTGCCAGAATCGCCATGGTGGCGGTTTTTGTCAATTATTCTGGCATAGAGGCGGCAGAAGGCTTTATGCACTATTTTGAAGGTTGGATTATTTTTTTACTTTGTATTGGCTTAATGTTATTAGAAGTTAAAATATTTAACAAGCTGCTTAAAAACAATCTCTCAATGGCAGATTCTTTTGATTATTTAGATACAAAAGGGTCGCAGAACACGTCTGAAGCCATCATTGCTTATGATAAAAAACCTATCTATGTGGCGCTTGCTATCATTTTAGCCGCTTCTATATCGACACTCTCAATACATCACCGAGATGAAATTGTTCCAAAACGCGAAACTTTTGCTACTTTTCCGCTTGAAATTAACGGATGGAGCGGACGTAAGTATGATTTTGCCAACGGTGAAAATCAAATATTAAAACTTAAAGACTATTTTCTGGCTAATTTTAACAAAGCGAATACTAATATTGATGTGTATTTGGGGTATACCGATTCGCAGCGCGCAGGCTTTGTGCCGCATTCCCCCAAAGCCTGTATACCAGGTGGTGGATGGGAAATCACTGATACTAGGTTACAAAACATTACTATAGACAGTGAAAATAGTTTTAAAGTAACGCGCATGTTAATTAGTAAAGGTGCATCAAAACAATTGATTTATTATTGGTTTCATCAACGAGGTCGAAATCTGTCTAATGAGTTTCCAATGAAATTTGCATTGCTTTACGATGCCATTAAAATGAACAGAACAGACGGCGCAATTGTGCGTTACAGCACGGTGGTGCGTAAATCTGAGCTTGAGGCTGATATCGCACTGACCGAATTTATTCGCCTGAGTTATCCTTTATTTCCAAGATTTATCCCCAACTAAATGGCTACAATACTGGTGACTGGCGGCGCTGGCTACATAGGCACTCATACTTGTGTTGAGCTGTTAAATGCTGGCTTTGATGTGGTAGTGTTAGACAACTTTAGTAATAGCAAACCTGAAGCGATTCACCGCGTTGAGAAAATTACAGCTAAGCCAGTGAGGCTTGTTAACGGTGATGTGCGTGATAAAGATTGCTTAAGATCGATTTTCAAACAACACAATATTAGCGCTGTTATTCATTTTGCAGGGCTTAAAGCAGTGGGTGAATCGGTTGCAGATCCTGTTAAATATTACGATAACAACGTGATGGGTAGCTTGGCTTTAGTGCAAATAATGACCGAATTTAACGTTAAAAAACTGGTATTTAGCTCGTCTGCCACGGTGTATGGTTTTTCTGACACCAAACCAATAGCAGAAACCGCGCCGCTTAGCCCGTTTAACCCGTATGGGCATACCAAACGTATGGTTGAACAAATTTTAGAAGACCTAAGCGCTTCGGATGCGACGTGGAACATAGGTCTGCTGCGCTATTTTAACCCCGTAGGCGCGCACAAAAGCGGCATGATAGGGGAAGACCCCAATGGCGTGCCAAATAATCTCATGCCCTATGTTACGCAAGTAGCGGTTGGCAAACTAAAAGAGCTCAGCATATTTGGTAACGATTACGAGACAGTTGATGGTACAGGCGTGCGCGATTATATCCATGTGGTTGATTTAGCGCTAGGACACGTTGCAGCGCTTAAACATTTAGATGGCCTGATGACGATTAACTTGGGGGCAGGGCGCGGCTACAGCGTGCTTGAGCTTGTTCACACATTTGAAAAGGCTAACGGCAAGGCCGTTCCTTATAAGTTTGTTCCAAGGCGTGCAGGCGATATTGCAATTTACTTTGCTGATGCCAGTTTGGCGAAGCAAAAATTAGGCTGGGTAACTAAGTTTGATTTAACAGATATTTGTCGTGATGCTTGGCGTTGGCAATCGCAAAACCCGCAAGGCTACAATTAGCGTTACAATCACGTTTTGGTGTAATTACTGGGTGTAATTGAGTTGGTGCCCGGAAGAGGACTCGAACCTCCACATCTTTCGATACAGGTATCTGAAACCTGCGCGTCTACCAATTCCGCCATCTGGGCAATTATTCCAAGCAATTTGAATAATGCTCCGAATTTTATAGAAAGCAAATAACTTGTCAACAAAAAAACATAGCCAACGAAATAATGATCCACATGCAGGAAGAGAAGCCGCGCAGTACGAAACACCGCTACCAAGCCGTGAGTTAGTGTTGCAAGTCTTGGCTGATCAAGGTATTCCGCTGTCTGTTGAGCAAGTTTACACTTTGCTGGATATTGGCGATTCTGAGCGTGACAACTTTAATAAGCGCCTGAACGCGATGGAGCGAGAAGGCCAGATCATGCGTAATCGCAAAGGTGCGCTGTGCTTGGCGGAGAAGATACACGCCATTGCTGGCTCGGTGCAAGGCCATCCCGACGGGTTTGGTTTTTTGGTACCAGACGATAAAACCAAACATCCAGAAGATTTATTTTTAGGCCCGCGCGAGATGGCGCAAGTGATGCACGGCGACCGTGCCATGGTGCGCATGAGCGGACTGGATAGAAAAGGACGACCAGAAGGAAAAATCGTCGAAGTATTAGAACGCAGTACCAAGAATTTAGTTGGCCGCGTGGTACAAGGCCAAGGCGTTACCATTGTGGCGGCGGAAGACAAACGCATTAACCAAGATATTCTGATTCCGTATCATCTCGACATGGGTGCTAAGCCAGGTCAGGTGGTAATGGTTGAGCTTACTGCGCAGCCATCATCAGGCGCGCACCCGATGGGAAAAGTAGTGCAAATTTTGGGTAACTATGCCGATAGCGGTATGGAAATTGAAATTGCTTTAAGAAAACATAAGCTACCACATGAGTTTACACCTGCTGCAATTAAGCAAGCCGAAAGCATTCCAAAGCTGGTGCAACCCTCTGATTATAAAGGCCGTATCGATTTGCGCGAGTTGCCATTAATTACCATTGACGGAGAAACCGCGCGCGATTTTGATGATGCAGTGTATGCAGAAAAAGCGGGCAACGGGTGGCGCTTAGTGGTGGCCATTGCTGATGTGAGTTTTTACGTGAAACCTGACGACGCGCTTGACAAAGAAGCCTTCGAGCGCGGTAATTCGGTCTATTTTCCACGCCGCGTCATTCCGATGTTGCCAGAGGCGCTTTCTAACGGCCTTTGCTCGCTAAACCCAGATCTAGAGCGGTTGTGCATGATATGCGATATGCAAATTGACGCGGCTGGTATTGTTAATTCATATAAATTTTATCCGTCGGTGATGCGCTCCAAAGCGCGCATGACCTACACCAAAGTTGCAGAAATGTTGGAAAATCCGCAAGGCGAAACGGCGCAAGAATACGCGCACATCATGCCACATGTTCAAAACTTGTATGCACTGTTCAAGCTGATGTTGAATCAACGAGAAAAACGTGGTGCGATTGAGTTTGAATCGACCGAAACCATGATGATTTTTGACGATAACGGCAAAATTGAGCGCATTGTGCCAACGGGTCGCAACGATGCACACAAGCTGATTGAAGAGTGCATGCTGGCCGCCAACGTGTGCGCGGCAGACTTCTTAAGCAAAAACGAACACGCCGCGCTGTACCGCATTCACGAAGGCCCAACGCCCGAAAAACTAGAAGCGCTACGTACTTTTATGGCCGAAGTTGGCTTTGGCGTCACGGGTGGCGATAAGCCGCACGCCAAAGATTACGGCAAATTGATGAATCAAATCAAAACGCGGCCAGACGCGCAACTGCTCCAAACCGTGCTGCTACGATCCATGCAGCAAGCGGTTTACAGCCCCGATAACGTCGGCCATTTTGGGCTGGCTTATGAAGCTTATGCGCATTTTACCTCGCCCATTCGGCGTTATCCTGACCTATTAATCCACCGCG
>JANLWF010000361.1:0-2021 GCA_031364385.1 Methylotenera sp. | reverse complement strand
CGATTTTATTCACTTCTTTCATCAATATGGGCAAGGGCGGAATATTATTATCGCGCTCTAACAGCGTGGGGAAAGCGCCGAACAATTCATACGCGTCTTGCATTAGTGCCCACACGGGGTCGATAATATCTTCACCATGCGTATCAACTAGCAGGCTTGGCGCTTGTTGATAATGCCCTGCAACATGGCTATAGACAATGCGCTCAGCGGGTATGCCGCGTAAAAAATCATGCGCATCAAAATTAAAATTAACACTATTCACATAAATATTATTGATGTCTAAATGCAAATCGCAATCGGCCTCGGTGAGTACGGCGTTTAAAAACGTAAGCTCGCTCATGCTAGAAATCGGTGCGGCGGCGTAAAACGAGGTATTTTCTACCGCAATGCGCTGACCGAGAATATCTTGGGTTTGGCGAATACGTTGCGCCACATATTTCACGGCTTCTTCAGTAAACGGGATTGGTAATAAGTCGTACAAATAGCCCGCTTGACCATGTTGTATATCACTGCAATAACTTAGATGCTCGGTATAAAGTGGGATTTTATTGGTACTCAAAAACTGCTTAACTTGCTTCAAGAAGCCCGTATTGAGCGGGTCTGGTCCACCCAAAGAAAGGCATAAGCCGTGGCAGGCAATCGGGTAGCGTTCTATAAACCAAGCTAAATCAGCCGCTGCCTTGCCGCCAGTGCCAATCCAGTTTTCTGGGGAGATTTCGACAAAGTTGATGTTACTTATTAAGGGGTTTTGATAGGCGGATTGGATTTGAGGAATCAGCTCGCGCTTTAACCCCAAACCCACGCCTTTGATGTCAGCGAGTGTTGACAAGTTTAAACAAACTTAGTGATCACATTTTCCTTATTTAGCTTTTTCCGCGCTACATGCGCCTTCTTTAGCTTTCATCTCGGCGCTGCATTTACCTTCGGCGGCTTTTTCTGCACTACACGAACCTTCATGAGCTTTCTCGCCCATTTCCTTTTTCATTTCTGCGCTACATTTACCCTCTGCACTGCATTTGCCTTCGACCATTTTTTCGGAGGTTTTTTTCTTGTTTGCACCGCATTTGCCAGTACCACATTTACCGTCTTTCATTTTGGTATCCGCTTCAGCAACTTGATAGCCGCTAGATAACGATTTAATCGCAAATGGATTGCTTGCTGCTTGCACAGTTGCAGCGCCGATTGAAAGTGCGAATGCGCCAGATACTGCCAATACTAATGCTTTGTTTGATGTTTTCATGTAAAAAATTCCTTTTTAATTTAGTTAAGTTTTAGGCTGCGTGCGGTTTGCTTCAGCCAAATTTGCAATGCGTTTTTTAGCCTCAAGCGGCATTTCAATTGTGTTATCGTTCTCAATAGAATTGGTCATTTGTTTAATAGCAACGCGCAAGCATTGCATGTGTTGACTAAATCTTTTGCAGTATTTGCAAATGAATAGATGCAAATTCAAGGCAAAGCGTTCTCGCATCGCTAGTGGACGATCTAACGATTGTGAAATGATCTGACTTGCTTGTTTGCAACTTAACATAGTTAAACCTTTAAGCCCCTAGCCAATTGATTTCTAAACACTTTCTTAATCCCATGCGGGCTCTATACAACATTACCCAAGCATTGGTCGCGCTGATATTTAATTCCTTACAAATTTCTTCATTGTCGGTTTCATGCACATCACGCATTAAAAATAACTGCGCTAATTTAGTGGGCAATTTTTCCATGCAAGTTTGCAAAACGCCCAAAAACTGCTTCTGTTCTAACGCGTCTTCTGGCATATCCCATTTTTGCGGTTTGTCTGCCCAGTGACCTTTTTCATCAAAGAACTCATCCATATTAGCGTCTTCATCACTCATCAAATCGCTGACCACAACTTCGCGCACATTTTTGCGCATGACATCGATAATTTTATGCTTAAGAATGCCTGTAAGCCAAGTGCGCGGCGCAGATTGCTCGGCAAAGTTAGGCGATTTGATGGCGGCTAAAAATGTTTCTTGCACGACATCTTCTGCTAAATGTGGATCACGCAA
>JANLWF010000358.1:0-3624 GCA_031364385.1 Methylotenera sp. | reverse complement strand
TGCGGTTTTAATCAGCGGCGAATGGGCAATGGCATAGGCCACTTTGCGACATTCTGCCACGTCTTTACCTGCTTCTACAGTCACTGTCATAAATTTGGTCGCGCCTTCGCCATCGCGCACGATGGCTTGCGCCAACTCAATAGCAACTTCAGTTAAAGTGTCGCGTAAAAGTGCAAATTCTGGGCTATCTTCTGTTATTTCTGCATTGCTTGCCAAATTGGTCGCCATCATAATTAAGCTATCGTTAGTGCTGGTATCACCATCAACAGTGATGCAATTAAACGATTTATTGACTGCGTATTGAATAATATTTTCAAGCGCAGCTTGGCTCACAGCCGCATCAGTGGCGATATATGCCAGCATGGTCGCCATGTTCGGGTGAATCATGCCAGAGCCCTTACTGATACCCGTGATAGTCACCTGCTTGCCGCCTAAAACAATGCTGCGCGAAGTTCCTTTGGCAACAATATCCGTTGTCATAATCGCTTCAGCGGCATTTAGCCAATTATCTTCTTTTAAATTTTCAATCGCAGCAGGTAAACCCGCGATGACTTTATCGACTGGCAACGGCTCTAAAATTACGCCAGTAGAAAATGGTAACACTTGATTTGCATTGATACTGAGTAATTGACCCAAAGCTTCACAGCTTTGTTTGGCGCGCTTTAAACCATCTTCACCCGTGCCAGCATTGGCGCAACCTGTGTTAATGAGCAAAGCGCGAATGCCATGTTGTTGAATATAGTCTTGCGCCAAATAATCTTTACACAAAATTACTGGCGCAGCGCAAAAACGATTCAACGTAAACACGCCCGCCACGCGGCTACCTTCTGCCAGCTTCATCACCAGCACGTCTTTGCGATCTGGTTTGCGTACATGCGCTTTGGCAAAGCCTAATTGGATGCCCCTGACAGGCAATAAGGACGCGGGGGTAGGGGCAGAGAGTTTTACAGGCATTAATTATTCCTTTTACTTTTCATTTTGCAAATACTTAAAATCAACTCACCACAGAGACATAGAGTGCACAGAGAAAATCTTTGTCAACCTCTTAATAAGCCTCTTTACGCTTGTTCTAACATTAAACCCTGCGCCAAGTTGTGCCTTGCGGTGTATCTTCTAAAATAATGCCAGCATCGGTAAGTTCTTGACGAAGACGGTCAGCCTCGACGAAGTTTTTAGATTTTTTAGCAGCAATTCGATCTTCAATAAACTCTTCGATAGTTTTCTCTATGCCCACAACTAAAGTTCCCACCTTGCCCACCGCATTTGATGATTGACTTTGACTTGAAGTCGCAGTACCAGTTATTTGACTAGCTCCCTGCAAAAACGCATTCGCATCACG
This sequence comes from Methylotenera sp., assembly GCA_031364385.1. GTDB lineage: Bacteria > Pseudomonadota > Gammaproteobacteria > Burkholderiales > Methylophilaceae > Methylotenera_A. The sequence continues at coordinate 2,285 of JANLWF010000358.1, read as the reverse complement.
CTGCAACAAACCCATCACAACTGCTAAATTTTTAAGCAAACCCGCTGCTTCAATAGCTTTGGTTTTATTCACTTCATTAGCTAAATCAAACAGTACCGCCATTGCTTCTGGTGTGTTGAAATCGTCATCCAAGGCTTCTTTAAAGCGCGAGGCTTGTGGATGGTGCCAATCAATCGTTTTAACAGTTACAGCATGGCCACGCAGTGCGGTGTACAGGCGAGTGAGCGCTAACTTTGCATCATCCAAATGCACATCAGAATAATTAAGCGGACTACGATAATGCGCACGCAGAATAAAGAAGCGCACCACTTCGGCATCATATTTTTTCAGCACTTCGCGAATAGTAAAAAAGTTACCCAGTGACTTGGACATCTTTTCATCATCCACGCGCACAAAACCGTTGTGCATCCAGTAATTGGCCATTTGGCACGGCTTTCCATCATGACTGTGCGCGGCTTCGCTTTGCGCGATTTCATTTTCATGGTGCGGAAACTGCAAATCTTGACCGCCGCCATGAATATCAAAGTGTGCTCCTAAATGATGCGCGCTCATGACTGAGCATTCGATGTGCCAGCCAGGACGGCCATCACCCCAAGGTGAAGCCCAGCTTGGCTCGTGCGGTTTTACCGATTTCCACAGCACAAAATCCATCGCGTCTTTTTTATGTGCATCAATTTCTACGCGCTCACCCGCGCGTAAATCGTCTAAGCTTTTGCCAGAGAGTTTGCCATAATCGGCGAAGCTACGCACGCTATAAAACACGTCACCATTACTTGCTAAATAAGCATGGCCTTTTTCAATTAAACTAGAAATCATGCTAATCATGCCATCAATATATTCAGTCGCGCGCGGCTCTATGTCTGGCCTAATAATGCCTAATTTGGTCGAATCTTCGTCCATCGCGTGGATAAAGCGCTGCGTCAGCACGCCAATTGTCTCGTTGTTTTCATTGGCGCGCTTGATGATTTTGTCGTCAATATCGGTGATATTTCTAACGTGGGTCACGGTATAATCGCTCGCCCGCAACCAGCGCGAAATCATATCGAATACCACCATGACACGTGCATGACCAAGGTGACAATAATCGTAAACCGTCATTCCGCAGACGTACATGCGTACTTTGCCTGGCTCGATGGGGGTAAATGTTTGCTTATCGCGACTGAGGGAGTTGTAAATTTTTAACATTTGCGAATTATAAAGTGTTAAACCAGTGATAATAGATAAATTAATGTAATTTATCGCTTTAATACCAAGCGTGCTATTGGATGTTGGCTATGTTATTGATAGAATGGCGCTTTTACTAACTCGTCTGAGTATATCATAATGATAATTCGTCATGCTCCGCTTAAATCGTCTTTGGCAAAATTACTTACCCTATTAATTATTGCTTTAACTTTTGCAAGTTCAACTACGTTTGCTGATGAGCTAAAAGATATTTCTCAAATGGCAGAAGGCGGGCAGCAAGTTGCGGCCCTAGACCGCATTAATACTTACTTGGTGGCTAATCCAAAAGATGCAAAGGCAATGTTTATGAAAGGTATTATTCAAGCTGAAATTGGTAAGCGCGAGGACGCGATTAAAACATTTACTGATTTGACCGAAAAGTATCCTAATTTGCCAGAACCTTATAACAACTTAGCTGTATTATATGCAGACGCTGGCCAATACGATAAAGCCAAAAAGGCACTAGAAACCGCCATTAAGACGCACCCTAGCTATGCAACTGCGCACGAAAATTTGGGTGACATTTACGCACGCATGGCCTCTGAGGCTTATGATAAAGCATTGCGGCTTGATAACGGTAATACACGTGCGCAGAGTAAACTATCACTGATTAAAGATTTATTTGGTACTGGCAACAAAACCACGCTTGCTGCCAAAGTGCCAGATACCAGTAAATCTGCAAAAACTGACACCAAGCCAATTCGGCCAGCCGATAAAAAAGTTGAGGCAGCAAAACCTGTTGAACTGGATAAACCTGTAAACACTGGCGCAGATGAAGAACAAAATATTAACAATGCGGTAAGCAATTGGGCAAAAGCGTGGTCTAGTAAAGACTTGGATAAATATTTTGATAGTTATGCTGCTAGCTTTAAACCTGCCAAAGGCGAAAGCCGTAAAGCTTGGGAAGCAATGCGCCGAGATCGTGTCAGCAAACCAGCAAACATAAGCGTTGAATTGGCTAATCAAAAAGTAGTATTAGATGGCGCTGATAGTGCAAAAGTGAGTTTTAAGCAAACTTATAGCGCGGGTGGAAAACCAATTCGCGCCAATAAAACACTGAT
>JANLWF010000343.1:0-9466 GCA_031364385.1 Methylotenera sp. | reverse complement strand
TGTGAGCCAGGCGAATACAGATTAGAGCAAGATTTAATCGCGCTGTGCCAAGAAAAAAGTGTGCAACTGGTGATTAGAGATGACACGCATTTTATGTGCAGTAAAGCCGATTTTAAACATTGGGCAAGTGATGGCAAAAGTGGGTCTAAAAAAGAACTGCGTATGGAGTTTTTCTATCGAAAAATGCGCCAAAAATATGATGTGTTGATGGATGGCAAAGAACCAGAAGGTGGCGCGTGGAATTACGATGCCGAAAACCGTAAAACTTTTGGTAAGCTAGGCCCGCAAAATGTACCTAAAGCGCCTAAGGTCAATATTGATGCAGTGACACAACAAGTGATTGATTTGGTCGAGCAGCTTTTTCCCAATCACCCTGGCAGTTTAAGTCACTTTATTTGGCCTGTTACGCGTATGCAGGCGCTAAAATTTTTAGATGATTTTATAGCGAATAAATTAGCGGGTTTTGGTGATCATCAAGACGCGATGTGGCAAGAAAATGATGCGAAGATTAGTCCATATTTATGGCACTCCTTATTGGCCGCATCGCTTAATTTAAAGCTGCTAAACCCGCGGGAGGTAATTACTGCAGCAGTGCTGGCTTACCGAAAAAATCAATTACCACTAGCAAGTGTAGAAGGATTTATTCGACAAATTTTGGGTTGGCGCGAGTTCATACGTGGCGTGTATTGGTTGGATATGCCGCAGATGGCGAATGGCAATCATTATCAGCATACACGCCAACTGCCGCGCTGGTATTGGTCTGCAGATACACATATGAATTGCATGAAACAAACAATTAAACAAACCATGCAACATGGATATGCACACCATATTCAGCGTTTGATGGTGACAGGCATGTTTGGCATTTTGGCAGAAATCAACCCTCGTGAGGTTGAAGCTTGGTATTTAGCGGTGTATGTTGACGCTGTAGAATGGGTGGAGCTACCCAATGTGGCAGGCATGGCGTTGTATGCCAACGGAGGGCGCTTTACCAGCAAACCTTATGTAGCCAGCGGCGCCTATATTAAACGTATGAGTAATTATTGTAGTAACTGCCGCTATAAACCCGAGTTAAAAACAGGCACGCTAGCCTGCCCAACCACCACGCTTTATTGGAATTTTTTAATTAAGCATTACGCCACATTTGCCCGCAACCCGCGCACCGCGTTGATGGTAAAAAATGTGCAGCGCTTCAGCGCAGAAGAGGTGGCGGCAATACAAGCACAATCTTTACAACTGTTAAGCAAATTGGATGATTTGTAAACTTAGAATGCAGTGCAGTTTTTTTGGAAATGGTTTTGATGTATCACAAAACTGTCATAATTAAGTAGCAAAGTTGTCATAAGATATGCACATATGACAAGCCCCAAACTAAAACTATTAGATCGCGATTTAAGCATTCTAAGCTTTAATCAGCGTGTGCTGGCTTTAGCGCAACGGCAAGATTATCCTTTGCTGGAGCGACTTAAATATCTGTGTATTGTCGCCTCTAATTTAGATGAGTTTTTTGAGGTGCGCATGGAGGCGCAGCTAGATGCTATGCGCGCTGGCGTTAAAAAAGGCTTGGTGACATACAATAGTTTTAACGAGGTGTCTAGTCAAGCGCACGCACTGGTAAACCACCAATACGACATATTTAATCATGAACTAATGCCCGCGTTAAAACAAGCGGGTGTAGATATTGTGGCGGGGAATCAACGTAGTGCACATCAACAAAAATGGGTGGCTCAATATTTTGAGGCTAATGTAAAACCACTATTATTGCCCATTGCCTTAGATAGGGCGCATCCCTTTCCTTTAGTTGCTAGTAAAGCGTTGCACTTTATTGTGGAGTTAGAACCAGAACATAACAGTAGTGCGCCCACCATCAGCATTATCCGCGTGCCGCGTGTGTTGCCAAGAGTTATTCAAATCCCCAAAAACGGGTCTCCTCACTTACAGTTTGTCACCCTAACCAGTATTATTGGTGCGCATTTGGCCAGCTTTTTTGCTAATAGAACAATACTCAGCTATTCACAATTTAGAGTAACGCGTCACTCTGATTTGGCTTTAGATGAGGACGATATTAGCGATTTGCCAAGTGCGCTAAGGCAAGAGCTGGCGCAAAGGCCCTATGGCGAAGCAGTACGCTTAGAAATATCTAAAGCTTGCTCGGAAGGGTTAGCCGCTTTTTTGTTGAAAGAATTCAACTTGCCAGCAGCCTCGCTCTACCGTGTACAAGGGCCAGTAAACTTAGGGCGTCTTATTCAGTTGACTAGCTTAGCACAAGGTGAAGATTTAACTTTTGAACCATTCAAACCGTGCTGGCCAAAACAAATAAAGCATGGCGAATCATTTTTTACGCGGCTTAAACAAGGTGATGTGTTGATTCATCGGCCTTATGAGAGCTTTGATGCAGTGATTGAGTTCTTGCGTGAAGCGGTTTATGACCCGAATGTGCTGGCGATACACCAGACCATTTACCGCACAGGTAGCGATATGCGCATGTTTAACTTGCTGCAAGAGGCGGTAAAGCGTGGCAAAGAAGTGTTGGTGGTGGTAGAAATTCAAGCACGATTTGATGAAGAGGCCAATATTAACTGGGCGGAATCGCTAGAAGCCATAGGCGCGCAAATTGTATATGGCATGATAGGGCTAAAAACGCACGCTAAAATGTTGCTGGTGATGCGGCAAGAAGGTCGTCATATCAAGCGCTATGCGCATTTATCTACGGGTAATTACAATGCCAATACTGCTAAGCTTTATACCGATATTTGCATGCTTACCAGCGATTTAACGCTGACGCGCGAGGTGGAATACGTGTTTAGACACCTCACCAGCCAAATCCCGCTACCAAATATGCGTAAATTATTAGTTGCGCCATTTAATTTGCAGCGCGCTATGCTGCGTCATATTAATGCCGCCAAACGCGCATGTATGCAAGGCAATAGCGCCAAAATTATTGTAAAAATGAATTCGTTAACCGATGAAATATTAGTAAACGCCCTAATACGTGCGGCGCAAGCTGGAGTAGAGATAGATTTAATCGTTCGTGGCGCGTGCATTTTACCTGTTGATGCGCCAGGTGTGGATGGCCGAATTCGCGTGCGCTCAATTGTGGGGCGCTTTTTGGAGCATTCACGCATCTTTCAATTTGAGATTAATGGCGTACGCCGTATGTGGCTATCAAGCGCAGATTGGATGAGCCGCAATATGATTCGCCGCATTGAAATTGCCTGGCCAATCACCGATGCCCAAATGCAAACACGTATTATGCAAGAGTGTGTAGAGCCTTATTTAAACGATACCGAAGATGCGTGGTTGCTGGCGAATGGCGGTGAATATCAAGCTTTAAATGCGCACGGCTTTCACGGTGCTCATGGTAAAAGTGCGCAAAAAACCCTCATTAAGCGCTATTCTGGGAATTAAGCATGCCGATTAATTGCGACAATATTATCTTATGGCGTCATGCAGAGGCTGTGGTCGCAAGTGACGATACGCTACAAAGTGATATGGCGCGCACCTTAACACCAAAAGGCCAGCGCCAAGCCAAACACATGGCACGTTGGTTAAAGGGGTGTTTGCCAAAAGATACTTTGCTATTAACTAGCGCCGCATTGCGCGCATTTCAAACGGCGCAGGCGCTTAACGATAGAGCTACATACGCTAAAATAAATGTACATCCAGCCTTAAGCCCAACCGCAAGCTTGCAAGAAGTCTTAGCATTTTTAGCTAGTTTGAATGCACATAAAAACATATTGCTAGTAGGCCACCAGCCTTATTTAGGGCGGCTGGCAAGTCAACTGCTTGGGCTAGAGGTGAGTGACCTTAATATTAAAAAAGGCGCAATATGGTGGTTGCGCCTAAAAGTGAATCAACCTAACTTAAACAAACCCTTATGCTATGAAATTGTTGATGTGCAAACACCGAGTTTAGGCTAAAAACCGACTGTCAGCCGCTTATTTATTTGGCCTACCCGTTTTAATCACAGGAATTTTAGCCAAGGTAGTTTTAAGCGTGTTGTCGGACATTGCTGCCAATAATTTAATGCCTGCACGCAGTAATTCGCTTTTTTTCGCAGGCTGACCCATGGCGGTTAAACGTGCTTTTAGTAGCGTGAGTTGTGCGTACTCATCTTTTGGCATGGTAAAGCTATCGCGTTCCATTTTTACTTTTTCTGGCTTAGCTTTTTTAGTGTCTTTTTTAGCAGTTTTTTTAATATTATCTTTTGTGGCGTTGGCCTTGGCTTTAGCTGCGGGTTTTGCAACAGTCTTTCTAACTGGCTTGGTTATCGCTTCTGTTGCTGGTTTGGCAACAGGTTTAGCCGCTGGTTTAATGATAGGTTTGGCTGCAACAGAGCTTGCTACGCTAGGCTTTAAACCAAGCGCTTCAGCTTGCATAGGTGAAATTTTTGACATGACGCAACTCCTGTAGTTAATAATATTAATAATTTAAACGGTATAAACAGTTTATACCGTTTAAATTATAAGTCAAACCTATTTTAGTGACTTAAATCATTGAGTTAAGTTAATCTAGGGTAGAAACGACTAAACTCCAGTTAGTTTTTTGCCAGGCTAAAATCTCTTCTTCTAGCAAGTAACAAGTTTGTGGAAATGCCTGCTGCCATGTGCTTGGCAGAGTAAGTAGATAGGTGTTTCCAGCACGTTCAAAAGTAATATTTTTTAGTACTGGCGAGTTGCGTGAGTGACAAAAAATAACTGCAAGTCGTAAACTCATTAATTGCGATACAAAACTGGCATCTTCAAAATCAGCATCCAGTTTTTTAAGCTTGCCACAATGGCCAAGCACCAACAAACTCAGGCGATGCAGCTCGCTTTGCGCAAAGCCCATCAACTCGGTATTGTCTAGAATATAAGCACCATGCTTTTGCGATTCACTATGCGAAATAGCCATGCCAATTTCATGACTAGCCGCCGCCCAAGCCAATAACTGTCTAAGTTTACTTAGCTCGTGCGCATCGTCGTCGTGCACTAATAATGTTGGCAATAACGCATCAAAAAAGCTTAAAGCAACTTTGGCTACGTTGCTTGCATGTGTTTTATTAATGCCGAATCGATTGCTTAATAGCACAATTGAGGCTTCGCGTAAATCTGCACTAGAGTCTTCCTCTGCTGCTATCATATCGTAGAGCAAGCCGTGGCGTAGCGCGCCATAGGCGACGATTAACTCATCCAAGTTTAGTAAATCAAAGATGGCAATTAAAACACTTAAACCGCCCGCCATCACTGGTTTTCGGTCTTCTTTTAAGCCCGCCAGGTCTACTTTGTCGGCGGTTTTGGCTTTAATTAATTGCTGCCGTAACCAAGCCAAGCCTTTACGTGTAATTTTGTTTTCATCAAATCCTGCATAGCCCAAAACCTCGGCTATCGCGCCCACAGTGCCAGATGCACCATAAGCAACATCCCAATGCTGGTGTTGATAAGTATCTGCCACGGCATCTAAAAATGATTCCGCCGCAATTTCGGCGCGTCGGAAGTTTTTTTCGGTGAATTGACCATCGGCAAAATATTTGAGTGACCAAGTAACAGAACCTACGCGAAGCGAATCCGTGGTTTCTGCGTTTAAATGTTGGCCTAAAATAAACTCTGTTGAACGTCCACCAATGTCAATCACCAAACGCTTTTCGCTAGATTGTGGCAGCAAGCGACTCACGCCTTCGTAAATAAGCCGCGCTTCTTCTACGCCAGAAATCACTTCTATCTCATAACCTAAAGCTTTATTAGCAAGCTTTAAAAATACGTCGCGATTTCTGGCTTCGCGCAAGGTTTGTGTAGCTACCGCACGCACATGGTGTTTGGGGAAACCTTTGAGTGTTTCGCCAAATCTTGCCAAACATTTAAGCCCGCGCTCAATCGATTCTGGCTTTAAGTTACGGTCTTGATCTAAATCGCCACCCTGGCGCACAGCTTCTTTTAAATAGTCTACACGCTGAATTTGGCCGTTGTAAAAGCGCCCAATTTCTAACCTAAAGCTGTTAGAACCTAAATCGACCGCTGCCAGTAGCGTTTCTGGCGAAATAAAATCATTGTTTTTCATAACTTGATTTATAGCATAATTTCGCTAGTAACTTGATGACTAACAACAAAAATTACTGAGTGATTATCTGCTCATATTCAGGAAAGTAGCGCACAATCACACTTAAATCAAAGCTGCGCAAAATGCTGGTGTTGGACTCACGTTCTAGCAGAAACTCAAATGACTTTTCAACCAATTGGGTAGTCGTTATCTTGCCAGCAGCGAGTTTTAAAGCGTAATTAGGCTCGATAGACACTTGGTGTGTGGTGTTTGAGCTGTCAATTACGGTGACTTGAAAGTGATATTCATTAATCGCAGTGACAATAATTTGTGGCATTTTTATCCTTACCGGGGTGTTGCAATTGACTATATTTCATGCCAATTGCTTAAACGTTAGCCCGTTTGGGCTATTGCCCCCAGAGGCGAGTATTAATAATATGCAACAATGACCTGTAGTACATACCAACTACAGATACTAGTACAAAATAACTATATAACAACAATACAAAGTAACAGTGAAGCAGTAATACAGATTTAGATATGAGACTGACCTAATAAATAAGGATAATTGACTTATGAGTGCCACCCTAACAGTTAGCGCCAATAGTCGCAATAGTGAAGTTTATACTAGAACTATTGCGCTGAAAGGGCTTACGCTAGGGTCGAAACATAAGACGAAATTAAAGCTGTTGAGCGAAATTAACCGCTTGTCTGACCCGAGTTTAAGTGCTGAGCAATTGTTAGGTAACGCGCTTCTATGTATCCAAGACTATTATATGGCAGACGTCTGTCTGGCTGTGATGAAAATGCCAGATGCGGGCTATATCATATATAGGGCGGCAAATCGTACAGAAAAATCAATGCTGCTGGGGCATGAGTTAGATGAAAGTATCGCAGTACATTTACTCGCAATCCCACCACAATACTCAGTTAATTATACACATCAAGAAGAGTGGTGTATTCCGTCTCAGTCAGCTGATCTGCCGTTTGAAACTATATCTAATTTCGGCGAGGCAATCTCTCATTTACTAGAGGTTGATTCGTTTGCCAGCATCCCGTTGCAGCTTCATGAGCAATATATTGGTAGGCTTTATCTGACCAACTGTAGTCAATATTTTGATGCAGCTGATATGCTTTTTTTGCAACAACTAGGCAACCAAATCAAGCCGCAAATCAACTTTATTGGTTTGCAGAATAAAATTGCCACCACCGCCGCCTCGGCCATGCGCCACAAGATTTCTATCGATTTGCACGATAGTACTATTCAGCCTTATATAGGTCTTAAGCTTGGTTTAGAAGCTCTGCGACGCAAAATTCCTGATGGCTCGGCGATAGCTGCTGAAGTAGATGAATTGGTAATTATGGCGGGAGAGAGCATCGCCGAATTGCGCCAGTATATTGTTGAGCTTAAATCTCAAATTAAATCGCAGCTTAAACCGCAATTAGGCGCACCATTACTAGCTTCTATTTTAGAAGTAGCCAAAAAATACCAACTTCGACACGGTATTGAAGTAGCAGTAAATGCCGACACTAAACTGAACCTTAGCGAACACCTCTCGATTGAAATATATCAGCTGGTGTGTGAAGGCTTAAGCAACATCCATCGTCACACCCAAGCTAAGCAGGCTGAGATTAATTTGTATTGTAAAAATGACCAGCTTGTAATAGAAGTCATCAATCAAGATGATAGTGCAGAAGATTTCATTCACTTTAAACCTCGCTCTATGACCGAGCGCGTTACCCATTTGGGTGGCGCTATTAAAGTTAATCACACAGCTGGCGATAAGACCACAGGAGGCAACACGCTAAGAGGCAAAACTCTAGGTGGTAAGACTATAGTGACTGCTGAAATACCACTTCAATTAATGGAAAGACGCTGTGCTTCCTTCGCCTGATTCCGATACGCCTATTCGTGTATTGTTGGTGGATGACCATAAAACTATACTGTGGGGGCTAGAGCGTCTAATCGAGGGTGAGAACCCCCGTATGCAGGTAATAGGTAAAGCGACTAACAAAATGGAAGTGTTCGCATTTTTAAAGCTTTCAAAACCTGATGTTGTCTTGTTGGATCTTGATTTAAACGGTGAGAACAGCCTAGATTTTCTTGAGGAGCTTTTGCAAGAATCGCGCGCGCGCGTGTTGGTGCTCACAGCGTCACAAGATCCTGTGGTGCATCAACGTGCCATTATTAATGGCGCAAGTGGAATCGTTTTGAAAAGTGAAAATGCGGATGTAATATTGCGCGCAATTAAATATGTCCACGCTGGAGAATTGTGGTTTGACCGTGCAGCCACCAGCCGCTTGCTTAGAAGCCTGAATGCACCTGTGCCGACGTTTAGCAAGGCTACTCAACTTAGTAAGATAGCAACGCTCACCCCTAAAGAGCGTCAAGTAATATCTGCAATGGCCCTAATACCTGGTGCACGTAATAAGGCAGTTGCTGATCGTCTGTGTATGAGTGAGCATACTTTGCGTAATCATCTCACTGGCATTTACGCTAAGCTTGATTTAGAAAATCGTCTTGAACTATGTATGTACGCGATAGCACATAAACTGTGAAAGCAAAAATCTGCATCATGATTTAATTGCAGAGGTTTTATTAGTAGCACATTCAATTAAGATACATTAGAAGCCTTCACTCAAAATTTGTAAAGAATCTTATCGATACAAATTTTGCCTATACAAATTTACCAGTACAACTATCCTAACAAAAAAGGATGGCTATCCTATAGGCTGTTTTGTTAAAACTGCTACTATTGATCAACTTTAATCTGCCAAAGAGGCGATGTTTTGCATAGTGCGATAACCCCACCAATGAGTTCAGACATCCAGATTTCCCAAATACAGGTTTTTCTGATGGATGAATATAAGCCTGTGTTGCAAGGTCTCACTAAGCTTATTCAAGATAAATATCCACGTATGCATTTGGTTGGCACGGCAACTACGCGTAGCGGCACACTAACTGGTGTTATACGGCATAAACCAGATGTTGTAATGCTAGATTACGGGCTAGGCAATGTTTGCACGCTTAACTTTTTATCTCAACTTGCAGTATTAGGTCACCATAGAATCCTGATGCTGATTGGTCAAGAATACTCACACGAGCTTGGGCGCCGCGTAGTTGCACTTGGTGCCTGCGGCGTAATCAGCAAAGAAGCACCAGCAGAGCTATTGATTCATGCCATTGAGTGCGCACATGAGCAAGGTCATTGGTGTGAACTATTTACACAAAAAAATCTTGTAATCGAACGTCGACATTTTTCAAGACAGCATTAATACAAATCCTACTGATACAAAACCAGCATGACATTTGTCCTAGATAGGCTAAGCAAATGCGCCTAGACGGGCTATGCTAAAAATACCCCCCAAATGAGTATAACAAGCTCATTCAATGCGTTCGCATTTTAGATAGCATCTACCTCACGGCTTAAAAGAATAAGACTAATTTTTT
>JANLWF010000335.1:0-4572 GCA_031364385.1 Methylotenera sp. | reverse complement strand
CTGAGACTTGGAATATTGTGCACCAAGTGTTGACTATTGACCGACAGGGTGCAACGCATGTGCGTAATGTATCCGAGTTTATTCCGAGTTATCGCCATGTTGAAATGCCGATTCTAGATGAATGGTTTTTGGGTGCGTGGTTCAAGCTGGATCAAGGTGATGCGGAGCTATCTTTACAAAAAATAAAGAATTTATTAGCGACGCGTTTAGCCAGCCAACCACTTAATTTGCCTAGCGCTGGCTCTACTTTTAGAAACCCACATGGCGATTTTGCGGCCAGGATAATTGAAGCTAGTGGCTTAAAAGGTTACCAAATTGGCGGCGCGCAAGTATCACCAAAACATGCCAATTTTATTGTGAATGTGGGCGATTGCACAGCGCTGGATATTGAACTGTTAATTCGCCACATGAAAGACACCGTGCTTGAGAAGCAAGGCGTGGCGCTGCAACAAGAGGTGAGAGTGATTGGTGAGTATGCATAAGTTTGGCAAAGTGGCCGTATTATTTGGCGGCAAATCGGGCGAGCGCGAAGTGTCGCTTAAAAGTGGCGCTGCGGTGTTGGCGGCGTTATTACGTCAAGGTGTAGATGCACACGCTTTTGACCCTGCCAGTCAGGAATTGAGCGAGTTAAAAGGTTTCAAACGTGCTTTCAATGCATTGCATGGCCGCTATGGTGAGGATGGCACGATTCAAGGTGTGATGGAATTAATGGGTATTCCTTACACGGGCAGCGGCGTCATGGCTTCAAGCTTGGGCATGGATAAATGGCGCACCAAATTATTGTGGAAAGTGTTAAATATTGCAACGCCAGATTTTGAAATGGTAGAAGCCAACAGCGATTTTGCGGCGATTGAGCAAAAGCTAGGTTTACCCTTATTTGTGAAGCCAGCGAATGAAGGGTCGAGCATAGGCATTACAAAAGTGAAGCAAAAAGGCGAGCTAGAAGCCGCATATCTATTGGCGGCTCAAGCAGACCCTTTGGTGATTGCAGAAAAATTTGTCGGTGGCGGCGAATACACCGTGGGCATATTAGAAGATGCTACTACGGGACTAAAAGCCCTACCAATTGTAAGAATTGTGCCTAAAAATGAGTTTTACGATTTTGAAGCCAAATATCTGCGTGACGATACCGAATACCTGTGCCCATGCGGTTTGAGTGCGGAGAAAGAAGCGCAAATTAAAGCCGAAGCGCTACAGGCATTTCGCGCTGTGGGCTGCAAAGGCTGGGGACGCGTGGATTTTTTGATGGACGAGGCTGGAACACATTATTTCTTGGAGGTGAATACCAGCCCAGGCATGACCGACCACAGCCTAGTGCCAATGGCGGCGAATGCGGCGGGTATTAGTTTTGATGAGTTGGTGATTAAGATTTTAGAAACCACTCTAGCCGACGACCATTTGGATGGCAAAGATGTGGGATAAGCCAAGATTATTAAACTGGATTGCAAACTTCCTATTTGCGTTGGCCGTTGTGTTGATGCTGTATTCCGTGCTGTTTGTGGTGGTGCATTTGCCAATTTTCCCAATCCGTGAAGTGAATGTAGATGGGCAATTAGCGCATGTGAATCGCGAGCAAATAAAGCTAATTGTGGCAAAACATTTGAAAGGCAATTTTTTTACTTTGGATTTAATTAAAACCCGCGATGCGTTTGAAAAACTGCCATGGGCACGCAAGGTAAGTGTGCGCCGTAGTTGGCCAGACAAACTGGACGTGGTGATAGAAGAGCATCAATCTTTAGCGCGCTGGGGCAACATCGCGCTGGTTAATACGCATGGCGAGCTGTTTCAAGCCGCGACAGATGCTGAGTTACCCGTGTTTTATGGCCCAGGCGATGGCGTGTTGGAAGTGACTAAAAGCTACGGCAATTACAGTCAAATTTTGAATAAAGCGGATATTAAAATCGCGCAAGTAACGCTATCGCCACGTCGCGCGTGGGAAATTAAAACCAATAAAGGCTTAAATATCGCGTTGGGCCGCACCGATATGGAGACTAGATTGAATAAATTTGCGCGTGCATATAAATCTACACTTAGCCAATTAAATGTAAAAGTGGCATATGCAGATTTGCGCTATCCCAATGGATTTGCGGTGCGCAAGCCAGTGAGTCCAGAAGCAAAACTAATAGCACCAAAACCCATACCTGCAACACCAGTGCCAGCCGCGTCAGCTAAAGCTACCAAGGCTTGATTAGAGAATTGAAAGAATGAAAAAGGGAGTTAAATATGAGTAAAGTCCGTGAAGATAAAAACCTAATTGTTGGGTTGGATATCGGCACATCCAAAATCGTGACCATTGTGGCCGAGTTGTTGCCAGAGGGCAGTTTAAAGGTGATTGGTCTAGGTCAACATCCGTCGCGTGGCTTAAAAAAAGGTGTGGTGATTAATATTGATTCCACTATGCAAGCTATTCAGCGCTCGATTGAAGAAGCAGAATTGATGGCCGATTGCAAAATTAACACGGTGTTTACAGGCATCGCGGGCAATCATATCAAAAGCCTAAATTCGCATGGCATGGTGAAAATTAAAGATGCCGAAGTCACGCAAATGGATGTGGACCGTGTGGTAGAAACGGCGCGAGCAGTAGCTTTACCAGCGGATCAGCAAATTCTACATATTCTCACACAAGAATTTATTATCGACGGCCAAGATGACGTGCGCGAGCCGTTGGGCATGAGCGGCATGAAGCTGGAAGTAAAAGTGCATATCGTCACAGGCGCTGTGGCCGCCGCGCAGAATATTGTTAAATGCATTAAACGTTGCGGCTTAGAAGTAAGCGATTTAATTTTGCAGCCGCTTGCCTCCAGCATTGCCGTACTCACAGAAGATGAAAAAGAACTGGGGGTGTGCTTGGTGGATATTGGCGGTGGTACGACAGACATTGCGGTATTCAAAAATGGGTCAATTCGTCACACGGCGGTAATCGCAGTGGCAGGCGACCAGATAACCAATGACATTGCCGTGGCTTTCCGCACGCCAACGCAATCGGCAGAAGACATCAAAATTAAACATGGCTGTGCGCTTAGACAACTTGCGGATGCACGCGAAGTGGTGGAGGTGCCAGGTGTCGATGGCCGCGAGGCGCGTCAATTATCTATACAAACGCTGGCTGAGGTGATTGAGCCGCGCGTGGTTGAGCTGTACGAGCTGGTGCTGCAAGAACTGCGCCGCAGTGGCATGGAAGAAATGATTGCTTCTGGCATTGTGATTACTGGCGGTTCAGCCATGATGCGCGGCATGATAGATTTAGGTGAAGAAATTTTCCACATGCCAGTACGCATGGGTATGCCGCGCTATGTGGGCGGGCTGTCAGAGGTGGTGAGTAATCCAAGATACGCAACAGGGGTAGGTTTGATTTTGATGGGCAAGCAGCAGTTAGAACGTCATCTTACGGGGCAAATGGAATCAAGCTCGGTAGGACGTATTTTTGACAAAATGAAGAGTTGGTTTCAGGGTAATTTTTAGTACTAGAAGTGATTTGAGGTATTTAGCAATCGTTTTAGGGCAGAGTTTGGTGCAAATCAAGCTCAAATATTAAAGGCAAAAGGAGATTTATAATGTTTGAAATTATGGAAAAAGATTCACAAGAAGCGGTAATTAAAGTCATCGGCGTGGGTGGTTGCGGTGGTAACGCAATTGAGCACATGATTACCAAAAATCTAAGCGGCGTAGAATTTATTTGCGCCAATACTGATATGCAGGCGCTTAAAAAAAGCAATGCCAAAACGGTATTGCAAATTGGCGTTGATATTACCAAAGGGTTAGGCGCTGGCGCGAAACCAGAAATTGGCCGCGAAGCCGCCCTAGAAGATCGTGACCGTATTGCTGAAATTATTGATGGCGCAGATATGCTGTTTATCACCGCTGGCATGGGTGGCGGCACAGGTACCGGCGCAGCGCCTATCATTGCCGAAGTGGCTAAAGAAATGGGTATTTTGACCGTGGCGGTAGTGACTAAGCCATTCTCGTTTGAAGGCAAACGCACTAAAGTAGCGTCTGATGGCTTGGAAGAGCTGTCGCAACATGTGGATTCACTTATTGTAATTCCAAATGAAAAACTTATGGAAGTGCTTGGCGAAGATGTGCCATTTCTAGAAGCTTTCCGTGCTGCGAACGACGTGCTACATAATGCTGTCTCAGGTATTGCAGAGATTATTAATTGCCCAGGTTTGGTGAATGTAGATTTTGCCGATGTACGCACTGTGATGAGTGAAATGGGTATGGCAATGATGGGATCAGCCGAAGCCAGTGGTCCTGATAGAGCTAGAATCGCGGCAGAGCAAGCAGTGGCAAGTCCATTGCTAGAAGATGTCAACTTAGCCAACGCACGCGGCGTTTTAATTAACATTACCGCAAGTAGCAGCTTTAAAATGAAAGAGTATTACGATGTAATGAACACCATTAAAGAGTTCACAGCAGAAGAAGCCACCGTGATTGTAGGTAACGTGATGGATGAAAACATGGGCGATAAATTACGTGTGACTATGGTGGCGACTGGCTTGAATGGCGCTATTGCTCGTCGTCAACAAAAACCAGAATTGCGTGTGATGACCACATTGATGAATGGCACTAATA
>JANLWF010000251.1:0-6061 GCA_031364385.1 Methylotenera sp. | reverse complement strand
AAGTGGTAAAAAACTCACAAATAATACCCTCACTTGTTTTGGCATCACTGGCAGGCATAGCTGGTGCGCCTACAAGCACTATGTTGGCATCCGAAATCATCTTTTGTGGATAAGTCATATTGGGCGAAATTAGCACCAATAAAATCGCGCTGCCCGCGCCAATCAGCATGCCCATCACCACGCCTGTGGTGTTGCATTTTTTCCAGTACAGCGTGAGGAAAATTGCGGGTAAGTTGCTGCTGGCCGCCACTGCAAAAGCCATACCAACCAAATGGGCGACGTTTTGGCCTTTGGCCAGCATGCCGATGATAATCGCGACAATGCCCACGCCAATACTAGCGATGCGGGCAGCTTTCATTTGTTGCGCTTGCGTCGCGTTGCCATCTTTAATCACGTTGACGTATAAATCGTGCGCGATTGCACTGGCGGATGCCAGCACCAAACCCGCAACGACAGCAACTATCGTCGCAAAGGCGACTGCGGCGACAAAAGCTAGCATAAAGTTGCCGAGTAATGAGTTTTGCCCGCCACCTAAATACTGCGCTAATAATGGCGCAGCCATGTTGCCGCCTTTGTCAATGCCGCCAATTGTTTCTGGCCCAACGTGCATGGCCGCGCCAAAGCCTAAAAACAGCGTCAGCACATAGAATCCGCCAATAATCGCCATCGCCCACACCACACTTTTACGCGCCGCTTGCGCGTTCGGCACGGTAAAAAAGCGCATTAAAATGTGTGGCAAACCTGCGGTGCCAAACACCAGCGCCATGCCGAGACTAATCTGGTCGATGGGGTCTTTTAAAAATAAACCAGGCTCTAAAAAGCGTTGGCCGAGTTCTTGCGGCGACATGGTGCTGGCCACCGTACCCAATAATTTCGCAACCTGTGCTTGCACATTCGGGTTATCTACCACCGCTTGTAAAAATGCGGGTAGACTGAATCCATAAGGCATCCACACCAATGTGACCAAAACCAGCGAGGCAATCACCAATAAAATGGCTTTGACGATTTGCACATAAGTGGTGGCGACCATGCCGCCGAACACCACGTAGGCCAGCATGAGCGTGCCGACCGCGATGACTGAGACTTCGTAATCGATGCCGATGAGTGTTTTGACCAACACACCGCCGCCAACCATTTGTGCGGTGAGGTAGAAAATGCTGACGGTGATGGTGGAAAGCGCAGCAATCATGCGCGCTTTTTTGGGGTCGTTACGGAAGGCTAAAATGTCGCCTAGTGTGTATTTTCCGATGTTGCGGCAGGGTTCGGCAATCACCAATAATACTGCGATATAACCCATGAGAAAGCCGACAGAATACATAAATCCATCGTAGCCATACAGCGAAATCAAACCCGCAATACCGAGGAATGACGCGGCTGACAGGTAATCGCCCGCAATCGCCCAGCCGTTTTGCAGGCCAGATATTGAGTTGCCTGCGGCGTAAAAATCTTCGGTAGATTTCACACGCTTGCTGGCACGCCAAGTAATGTACATGGTGGCCGCGATAATGCTGCTGAATACTAAAAAAGTAAGCCAGCGATATTCGCTGCTGACCGCGCCTTCGGCAAGTGCAGGCGTGCTGGGCATGGCTAAAAATAGGGCAAATATTTTTTTCATACCAAGCCTTTTATATTATGCGCATCAGCAATAAGCGCCTTGGCACGCACGTCAAATTCAGTATTGGCGCGCTTGGCGTAAATGGCGGCAATGCACCAGGCGACAATAAATTGGCTGAGTGCAAACAGTAAGCCGACGTTAATCACGCCCCAAATTTTCACTTTTAAAATGTCTTGAAAATACGCCGTTGCAATGGGCAAGCAAAAGAAAAAAACTAATGCAAACAACATCATGCGCCATAAAAAGCGGTTTTTGTCGCGGTGCAATTGTTGAAAACGCGGGTCAGCCTCGACCGCCTCCCAATAGATGTTTGATTGTGCCAAAGACATTTCCCCCTAAATTCTAAACGCAAAATCATGCTGTTTGAATGTGATTTTACTGGTGCTTTTACTAGTTATTGTACTGGCTTTGCGGTAAAATTACTTCCCGTCTGCAATGAATAATTAAGTGCCTTTCCCATGACCAAATATGTATTCGTAACTGGCGGTGTAGTTTCCTCACTTGGCAAAGGTATCGCCGCCGCCAGCCTTGGTGCAATCCTCGAATCGCGTGGTATTAAAGTGACCATGCTCAAGTTAGATCCCTATATTAACGTTGACCCTGGCACCATGTCACCTTTCCAGCATGGTGAAGTGTTTGTGACCGAAGATGGTGCAGAAACCGATTTAGATTTAGGCCATTACGAGCGTTTTATTTCGCAGCGCATGGCCAAACGTAACAACTTTACCACTGGTCAAATTTACGAAACGGTGATTAAAAAAGAGCGCCGTGGTGAATATTTAGGCAAAACTGTACAAGTCATTCCGCACATTACCGATGAAATTAAGGCACACATTAGGCGCGGCGCAGAAGGCGCAGATGTGGCGATTGTAGAGGTTGGAGGCACAGTGGGCGATATTGAATCGCTACCGTTTTTAGAGGCGATTCGCCAAATGGGTTTTGAAGGTGGCCGCACCAGTGCTTGCTATGTGCACCTGACATTATTACCGTGGATACCAACCGCAGGCGAGCTTAAAACCAAGCCGACGCAGCACTCGGTAAAAGAGTTGCGCGAAATCGGTATTCAGCCTGATATCTTACTGTGTCGTGCCGAGCGGGACATTCCAGAAGAAGAAAAACGCAAAATTGCTTTGTTTACCAATGTGGCGTTTGAGGCGGTGATTAGCGCGATTGATTCGGATTCGATTTATAAAATCCCAGGCTTATTGCACGATCAAATGATGGACGAAATTGTCTGCCACAAACTGAATATTTTAGCGAAAGCTGCCGATTTAACAGCGTGGAAAAATATCGTTACGCGTTTAGAAAATCCAAAACATCTCGTCAATATTGCCTTTGTGGGTAAGTACGTCGATTTAGCTGATTCGTATAAATCACTCACCGAAGCCTTAATCCATGCGGGCATTCACACCGAATCGAAAGTAAAAATTCACTACATTGATAGTGAAGAAATTGAAACTGCTGGTACAGATAAGCTCAAAGCGATGGATGCGATTTTGATTCCAGGCGGTTTTGGCGTGCGGGGCACAGAAGGCAAAATTACCGCGATTTCATTTGCGCGGATGCACAAAATACCTTACTTAGGCATTTGCTTAGGTATGCAACTAGCAGTGATTGAGTTTGCTAGAAATGTAGCGAGTTTAAAAGATGCCAATAGCACTGAGTTTGACGCAGACACGCCGCATAAACTCATTGGTTTGATCACCGAATGGAAAGACGCGACTGGGAAAGTTGAAGTGCGCGACGAAAACTCTGACCTTGGTGGTACTATGAGACTAGGTGCGCAAACCTGCCCGATTGTGCCAAATACGTTAGCGGCCAGCATTTATGGTGCGCAAGTGAACGAGCGCCATAGACACCGTTATGAAGTCAATAATAACTACGTCGAACAACTCAAAAAAGCTGGGATGGTGATTTCTGCGCGCACTGCTGGTGAAGATCTGTGCGAAATTATTGAGCTGCCAAAAGTGACGCATCCTTGGTTTGTAGGCGTGCAATTTCACCCAGAATTTACCTCTAATCCGCGTACAGGGCATCCGCTGTTTAAGGCGTATGTGCAGGCAGCGTTAGATTGTAAAGGTGCTAAATGAAATTATGCAGCTTTGAAGTTGGGCTAGACAAACCACTATTTTTAATCGCAGGCCCATGCGTGATTGAATCGCGCGAATTTGCGATTGAAACTGCTGGCAAACTAAAAGAAATTGCGGCAAAAGTTGGCATTCCGTTCATTTATAAATCGTCTTACGATAAAGCCAATCGCAGCTCGACCAAGACGTTTCGTGGCTTTGGCTTAGAAGAAGGCTTGCGCATTTTAGACGAAGTACGCAGCCAAATTGGTGTGCCAGTATTAACCGACGTACACACCACCGAGCAAGTGCCGCACGTAGCGGCGGTGGTCGATGTGTTGCAAACCCCCGCATTTTTATGTCGTCAAACCGACTTTATTATTGCAGTAGCCACTTGTGGCAAGCCTGTAAACATCAAAAAAGGCCAGTTTTTAGCGCCGCACGATATGTTGCAAGTGGTGAACAAGGCCAAAGAAGCCAATGGCGGCGCGGATAACATTATGGTGTGTGAGCGTGGCGCGAGTTTCGGTTATAACACGCTAATTTCTGACATGCGTGGTCTCGCCATTATGCGCGAGACCAATTGCCCTGTGGTGTTTGATGCCACACACTCTGTGCAACAACCAGGTGGCCAAGGAGACAAAAGTGGCGGTCAACGCGAGTTTGTGCCAGTATTGGCACGTGCAGCGGTGGCCAGCGGCATTGCAGGTGTGTTTATGGAAACGCACCCAGACCCAAATAAAGCCTTATCTGACGGCCCAAACGCATGGCCGTTGCATAAAATGGAAGACCTGTTGCACTTGTTGGTAGATATGGATAGATTAGTGAAAAAAGCAGGATTTATTGAATCAACTCTTTAAACATTTGATATAAATTTTAGGATATAAAATATGAGCGCAATTGTAGATATTATCGCCCGCGAGATTATGGATTCACGCGGCAACCCAACTGTTGAATGTGATGTGCTGCTAGAAAGCGGCGTGATAGGCCGCGCGGCGGTACCTTCTGGCGCATCTACGGGAAGCAAGGAGGCCGCAGAGCTGCGTGATGGTGATATGGCGCGCTATTTGGGCAAGGGCGTGTTGCAAGCGGTAGAAAACGTGAACACGGAAATTACCGAAGCGATTATTGGTTTGGACGCGGAAGAACAAGCTTTTATCGACAAAACCTTGATTGAGCTGGACGGTACAGAAAACAAAGACCGCTTGGGAGCGAATGCGATTTTAGCGGTTTCTATGGCCTGTGCACGCGCAGCAGCGGAAGAGTCTGGCTTGCCGCTGTACCGCTATTTAGGCGGCTCTGGCGCTATGCAGTTACCAACGCCGATGATGAATATTATCAACGGTGGCGCACACGCGGATAACTCGGTTGATATGCAAGAGTTCATGATTATCCCAGCTGGTATGCCGAGCTTCCGCGAGGCGTTGCGCTGTGGTGCGGAAGTGTTCCATGCACTGAAAAAAACGCTACACAAAAAAGGCTTAGCTACCACGGTGGGCGATGAAGGTGGCTTTGCACCTAATTTAGCCTCGAACGAAGATGCGATTAGACTGATTTTAGAAGCCATTTCACTGGCAGGCTATGAGCCAGGGCGCGACGTGTATTTGGGCCTAGATTGCGCCAGTACCGAGTTTTACAAAGATGGAAAATATCATTTAGAATCAGAAGGTTTGCAATTATCCTCAGCCCAATTTACTGACTACTTGACGACTTGGTGTGATAAATATCCTATCATCAGCATCGAAGACGGCATGGCCGAATTTGACTGGGATGGCTGGGACATTATTACCAAACGCTTGGGCAAAACCACGCAATTGGTGGGTGACGATTTATTTGTGACCAATGCCAAAATTTTGCGCGAAGGCATCAAACGTGGCGTGGCCAATTCAGTGTTGATTAAAGTCAATCAAATCGGCACACTAACTGAGACTTTCCAAACCATAGAAACCGCCAAGCGCGCAGGTTATACGTCGGTAATTTCGCATCGCTCTGGCGAGACTGAAGATACCACAATTGCCGATATTTCAGTTGCGACCAATGCACTGCAGATCAAGACCGGCTCACTAAGCCGTTCTGAACGCATCGCCAAATACAACCAATTGCTACGCATTGAAGAAGAATTGGGTGACGCGGGTAGTTATGCGGGTATGGATGCGTTTTATCAACTATTTAAGTAAGTGAAAGCGCTAACTCTCCTATTTGTAGTATTGATTGCCTTGCTGCAGTACCCGCTGTGGCTTGGCAAGGGCAGCTGGTTACGGGTGTGGAACGTGAATCAGCTCATTGATGGGCAAAAAGATAAAAACATAGCTGCAAAACAGCGCAATGAAACGCTCAATGCTGAGGTGCGTGATTTAAAACAAGGTAACGCGGCGATTGA
>JANLWF010000264.1:0-6624 GCA_031364385.1 Methylotenera sp. | reverse complement strand
GGCAATTACCACGCACATTTAAACGCTTATTTAGACGATTATGCGTATTTATTAGACGCGCTACTAGAATGTTTGCAAGCCGATTACCGCGCAGAAGATTTAGCTTTTGCTGAAGATTTGGCCGAAGCGCTGCTGGAAAATTTTGAAAGTGAAGGGGGCGGCTTTTACTTCACCAGTCATTCGCACGAAACTTTGATTCATCGTCCTAAACAAAGCTATGACAATGCCACACCGAATGGCAACGGCATTGCGGTGGTGGCTTTGCAAAAATTGGGGCATATACTAGGCGAACCGCGCTATTTGCAAGCTGCCGAGCGCACATTAAAAGCCTTTGATAGCACTATGGCGAGTAATCCTGCAGCCTGTGCGACTTTATGCCATGCTTTGGAGGAGTTCTTAACACCGCCAACGATGGTGATTGTGCGTGGTGAAGCTAAGCAAATGGCGGCTTGGCACGATGAAATCAATCAGCATTATTATCCGCACCACCTTTTCTTTTATTTAGGTGAAACAGTAAAGAACTTGCCGCAAACCTTACAAAGAGTTTTTACAAATGAAGTCAACGCTTGGGTGTGCAAAGGCGTTGTATGCGAGCCAAGGTCGAATAAATTGCAACTGTTAATAAAAAATATAGCGTGAAAGTCTAAAAGGGCTATTGTGATTTTTTAAATGTCAGGTAAGATGAAGGTTGCAAAAAATTGCAAGTTTTTTATATGAATTCAAGGAGATAACATGAAAGTTTTATTAGCAATGATCGCCACCGCAACCGTGTTATTTGCTGGCCAAGCGAGTGCTTCACAAGCATTGGCACAAAAAAGCGGTTGTATGGCTTGCCATAACATTGATAAAAAAGTACTAGGCCCATCTTTTAAAGATGTATCTGCTAAATATAAAGGTGATAAAAGCGCTGAAGCCAAATTAGTGGCTAAAGTTAAAGCAGGTGGCAGCGGTGTTTGGGGACCTATGCCAATGCCAGCCAATAGCCCGCAAGTAAAAGACGAAGATATTAAATCTATCGTTCAGTGGGTATTGTCATTGTAATTTCAGTTTTAGTACTGATAAAAAAGCCAGCATCTAGCTGGCTTTTTTATGACCAAAATTTATTGTCAACCCTATCGATTGAGCTTACTGTGGTGAATTGAATAGGCAAAGTAAAACACTAAGCCGACTACAATCCAAATACCAAAGCGCAGCCAGGTGGAGCTTGGTAAAAAGGCCATGAGTGCGCCGCATGACAATATGCCTAACACTGGAATCACAGGGTTCCACGGGTTTTTAAAAGGGCGCGGCAAATCAGGCTGGCGAATACGCAACACAATGACGCCCACACACACCATCACAAACGCAGCGAGCGTGCCAATATTCACCGTTTCTGCTAACTCTCCCAATGGAAAAAAACCTGCCACTAAGGACACTACAAAACCACACATTAAAATAATACGTGTTGGTGTTTGGCGATCAGGGTTTATTTTAGAAAATACGGGGGAGATTAAACCATCGCAACTCATGGCAAATAAAATACGCGTTAGGCCATAAAGCAACACCAGTAACACCGTGATTAAGCCAGCCAGTACACCTGTGGCTACTAGCGTTGAAGCCCATGTGTAGCCAAGCTTGGTAAGCGCATAGGCCACTGGCGATGCGGTATTTAGCTCGGTATATGGCACCACGCCTGTCAGCAAGGCCGACACGATAATGTAAATGATAGTACAAAATAGCAGTGAGGCCAATAAGCCAATCGGTAAATCGCGCTGCGGATTTTTAGCTTCCTCAGCCGCGGTAGAAACAGCATCAAAGCCAAAATAGGCAAAAAACACCAGCGAGGCGCCCGCCAGTACGCCAATATTTTTGCCATTATCCAATGTTTCAAACCAGCCAAAAGGCATAAAAGGCTGCCAATTATCTGTGTTTAAATGGCCCATGGCTAAGGCAATAAAAATGGCGATGGTGGTCAGTTTAATCACCACGATAATATTATTAAAGCGCGCACTCTCTTTTACGCCAATAATCAGCAAGATAGTTAATAGCCAAATAATAGCAAAGGCAGGTAGGTTAATAAGCCCTCCAAGCATGGGTGCTTTGGTGAGCGTTTCTGGCAGGTAAACATTAAAATTAGCCAGTGTATTTATAAAATAACCCGACCAGCCATTTGCTACCGCTGCAGCACCCACGCCATACTCCAGCAATAGTATCCAACCCATCACCCACGCCATCAACTCGCCAAATGCTACATAGCTATAACCATAAGCACTACCAGAGCCGCCGATTGACGACGCAAGCTCGGCATAAGCCAATGCTGCAAATGCGCTAGCGATACCCGCAAACACAAACGATAACACTACCGCAGGACCAGACTGCGTGGCCGCAGCGAGACCAGTGAGCACAAAAATACCTGTGCCAATGGCGCAACCGATGCCAAGTAAGGCTAAATCAAAAGCACTTAAGCATTTTTTAAGGCCACTGCTACCATGCGCAATAATGGGTTTGGTGCGTAAAAGTTTTTTTAACATGTTATATATTTTCCCGAGTGGTAAGTATTTTCATTTTTTATATTAAACCTTAATATCCCCCTGAACAAATAATCAAGTGAACGATACAACATTAAAATCCATAGACATTTAGCCGAATGGGCTATTTAATATTTTCTTGCCAATGTT
This sequence comes from Methylotenera sp., assembly GCA_031364385.1. Classification (GTDB taxonomy): domain Bacteria; phylum Pseudomonadota; class Gammaproteobacteria; order Burkholderiales; family Methylophilaceae; genus Methylotenera_A. Next base: position 3,967 of record JANLWF010000264.1, on the reverse strand, counting down.
ACTATATTTTTAAATTTTTTAAATTGTTAAATATAATGAAAAATAAATTGTACCGCCTAGCTGGCAGATTATTTGCTAAGCCACTTAATCTTGAAAGCATTGCAAAAGACGCCACGGTATTATGTGCACAGGAAGAACAGGATGTGCAGCCTGCCGTATATCTTCCTGCACATTTGCAAAGGATTACTGGCCCAACCATTAATTGCATATTAAGCGTAACTATGGAGCGTATGCATGACACGCACTCAGTCCATGCGCCCACTTTATTGTACCCGCTAGGTAAAACTAAGCTATTTGAAGGTGGTTTATGGACACACAATAATCAATTTTTGACCAGAAGTATCCATGCAAAAGATAATTTTGAGCGTGTCAATTTGAACCAAGCGGTGGTGACAGATACGGACGTTGGCATTAGTTATTTTGGTCATTGGCTGCGCGAGGTGATTCCTGCAAGTTTAGTTGGGTCGGCTCAAACCCCATCTCTTTCGATGCGTCGTCCGCATTTTAGACACGCAGCACAATACGAACAGTTTTTTAAAATACAAACTATATATGCCAATAAAGGCGTTATAGAAAATTGCTTTTTATTGAGCGATTTCTCACAAAATTCATATAAGCTAGCACGTTATTTAACCTTAAGAGACAACCTTAAAAGCAGCTTAAACCCTAGCGATATTGCCTATAAAGGTGTGTTTATCGCGCGTGGACAAACAGGCGCAAAGCGATTACTCATTAACGAAAACGAAGTTATCGCACACCTAGAAAAAAGGGGCTTTGACATTATTTACCCAGAAAAAATGACTGTGGAAGATATTGTTAGAAGGCTGTGGAACGCTAAGGTAGTGATTACAGTTGAAGGTAGCGCACATAACCACGCCATTTATAGCATGAATCTTAAGGGCGCTTTGTTGGAATTACAACCACCATCACGATTTGGCATTATTATCAAAGGCGCCTGTGACTGTTTGGGTATTGGCTGGGGATTTTATGTGTGCGCCCCTAGCAACGATGGTGAAGGTTTTTATGTGGATTCTTTTGCAGATTTAGATAAGATTATCGGGCAGATGCAAGAAGCTAGCTGAATTACAGCCAATCCCTATCAATTAAGAAATCGGTGTATAACTTAGCCTCGGGGCTGCCGTTTTCTGGCTTCCAATCGTAGCGCCATTTCACAATAGGCGGCATCGACATCAGTATTGATTCAGTGCGACCATTGGATTGCAAGCCAAACAGTGTACCGCGATCAAACACCAAGTTAAATTCGACGTAGCGGCCACGGCGATAGGCTTGAAAGTCACGTTCTTTTTCAGTGTATGGAGTGTCTTTGCGTCGCTGCAAAATCGGCAAATAAGCTTGTAAAAAACTATCGCCAACGCTGCGTTGCACTGCAAAGCTTTGGTCAAAGCCAAGCTCGTTAAAATCATCAAAGAAAATACCACCAATACCTCGCGGTTCTTTGCGATGTTTCAGGTAAAAATATTCGTCACAATGCTTTTTAAATTTGGGGTAATAGGCGGGGTTAAAGCTATCGAGCGCAGTTTTGTTGGTGCGGTGAAAGTGTTCACAATCTTCTGTAAACCCATAATATGGCGTTAAATCCATGCCCCCACCAAACCACCAAATATCCGCTTCAGCTTCCGTAGTCGCTTTTGCTGCAAAAAAGCGAATATTCATGTGTACGGTTGGCACATAAGGGTTGCGCGGGTGTAACACTAGCGAAACACCCATTGCTTCCCATGCGCGACCAGCCACTTCGGGATGCGCGATGGTGGCCGCAGGCGGCAACTTGTTGCCTAAAACGTGCGAAAAACCCACGCCAGCGCGCTCAAACACATTGCCGCCTTCCAACATGCAGCTATTACCGCCGCCGCCTTCTGGGCGCTGCCAGCTATCATGCAGGAAGGTTTTGCCGTCAACCAACTCTAAGGCTTCAATAATTTTTGTTTGTAAGCTTTGCAGGTAAGTTAAAACTGCTTCTGCATGTAATGAAGTGCTCAAAATGACTTAACCTATAATAGCTCGAAAGCCAATATCGGTGCGGTATTGTGCGCCATCAAATTTAATTTCATCGGCTATTTGGTAAGCTTTTTGCTGTGCAAGTTTTACCGTTTCGCCCAGCGCTGTTACGCACAATACACGACCACCGCTGGTGAGCACTTTGCCATCTTTTAAAGTCGTACCTGCGTGAAACACTTGCGCGCCAATTAAATCTTTTGGCAAGCCAGTAATTTCATCATTTAAGCGTGGCGTATCTGGATAATGATACGATGCCATCACCACGCCCAGCGCGGTGCGTTTATCCCACTCGACTTCGGCCAAATTTAATGTACCTTTCACCGCATGTTCGGCTAAAACTACAAAGTCAGATTTCAGGCGTAGCATTATTGGCTGCGTTTCAGGGTCGCCCATGCGACAGTTAAATTCTAGTGTTTTTACAGCACCATCGGGCGAAATCATTAAGCCCGCATATAAAAAGCCTGTGTAAGGAATGCCGTCTTTAGCCATGCCTTCTACTGTGGGGCGAATCACTTCGCACATCACTTTGGCGTGGATTTCTGGCGTGACCACAGGTGCGGGTGAATATGCGCCCATGCCGCCTGTATTTGGCCCTTGGTCGCCGTCAAGCAAGCGTTTGTGATCTTGGCTAGTAGCCAGTGCCAGTATGTTTTTGCCGTCCACCATCACAATAAAACTAGCTTCTTCACCTGCTAAAAATTCCTCAATCACCACCCGCGAACCTGCCGAGCCCAGCTTGTTATCGGCCAGCATCATATCAATTGCGGCGTGCGCTTCAGCTTCATTCATCGCAACAACCACGCCTTTGCCAGCCGCCAAACCATCGGCTTTAATCACGATTGGCGCGCCGTGAGTAGATACAAAGGCATGAGCCACCTCGCTATCTGTAAAAGTTGCATACCATGCTGTAGGTATCCCATGACGTACCATAAACGCTTTAGCAAAATCTTTAGAAGATTCTAGTTGCGCCGCCGCTTTGGTAGGCCCAAAAATCTTTAAACCATTGGCACGAAACACATCTACTACGCCTTGGCTAAGCGGCGCTTCTGGGCCAACAATGGTGAGGTCAATTTGTTCTTTTTGCGCAAATTCAAGCAAATCCGCTACGCTAGAAATTGGCACATTCACCATATCACGATTGGTCGCCGTACCCGCATTACCAGGCGCCACAAAGACACGACTCACTTCTTTATTTTGCGCGATTTTCCATGCTAACGCATGTTCACGACCACCACTGCCGATGACTAAAATTTTCATTATTTGAAACCTTAACACTGTATTGAAACGCTATAAAAAACTTCACCATAGAGACACAGATAAAAACATAAGCCAGCTTAGCTGCTGAGTCAAAGTAGCGAATGATTTTAGCAAGCTTGAAATCACAACGTGTGATTTCAAACTAAAATTAGTGCCTAAAATGCCGAACGCCAGTAGTAACCATCACCAAGCCGTGCTCGTTTGCAGCATTCACAACTTCTTCATCGCGCATACTGCCGCCTGGGTGAATAACACAGACAGCACCTGCTGCGGCAAGTGCGTCAATGCCATCGCGGAACGGGAAGAACGCATCTGAAGCGACGACTGAGTTTTGCAGATTCAAGCCTGCGTTTTGCGCTTTAATAATGGCGATTTTGGTGCTGTCGATGCGGCTCATTTGGCCAGCACCTACGCCTAGCGTCATGCCATTGCCGCAGAACACAATGGCGTTACTTTTTACATATTTCGCTACATTCCATGCGAATAGCATATCGGCCATTTGCGCAGGCGTGGGTTGTTTTACACTGATAATTTTTAAATCAGATTCGGCTAATTCGTGGTTATCGGCGGTTTGAATCAATATGCCAGAACCCACGCGTTTGATGTCTTGCGCGTTGCGGCCTTGTTCAAAAGCAGTGCTTCTCCCTTGTGGCAGTGCAATTTTAAGCACGCGCACATTGGCTTTTGCGGCAAA
>JANLWF010000213.1:0-4992 GCA_031364385.1 Methylotenera sp. | reverse complement strand
GACCAAATTTTAGATACCGCAGGTCAAAAAGGCACGGGTCAATGGACAGCAGCGAATGCGCTTGAGCTTGGTGCGCCTGCCAACGCCATCGCCGCAGCGGTGTATGCGCGCGCACTTTCTAGCTTGAAAGAGGAACGTGTTGAGGCCAGCAAAATCTTAAAAGGCCCAGTGATTAAACACGAAACTGATAAAAAAGCCATTATTGATGCGATTAAAAACGCGCTGTATTGCAGCAAAATATGCGCTTACGCACAAGGTTTTCAGCTGATTGATAAAGCACAAGTGGCGTATAACTGGAAGCTTAACTTTGGCGAACTGGCACAAATTTGGCGCGGCGGCTGTATTATTCGCGCCCGCTTTTTGCAAAAAATCACTGAGGCTTACGCACTTAACTCACGTTTGAAAAACTTGATGCTAGACCCATACTTCACCAAAGCCATGAACGATGGTCAAGCTGGCTGGCGTAAAGTGATTGCCTTGGCTGTGACTAACGGCATCCCCGCACAAGGCTTTAGCGCGGCGATGGCGTATTACGATGGCTACCGCAGTGCAGATTTACCAGCCAACTTATTGCAAGGCCAACGTGATTATTTTGGCGCACATACTTACGAGCGCAAAGATCAGCCACGTGGCCAGTTCTACCATTTAGATTGGCCAGAACCGAAACGTCCGCAATTATTAATTGAATAGGTTAGTTAGGGTAAAACCAGAATAACTCGCAGCTGGGTTGGCAGAAATGCCACCCACTTTTTGTTGCAAGTTTATGTTGCCAAGTTAAACGATTGTTAAGTTAAACACAGTCGTTAAAAGCTTCGAACATGCGGCTATAGTTCGGTTGTTTTTGTGAATCCACAACAATGGATTCTTTCGCTTTATCAGCCTTTTGGCTAAAATCTGACTGATAAACTTTACCAATAAGTTCTGGTTTTGCTACTTTTTTTACATTCGTTGCTTGCATTATATTTTCCTTTTGGGAGTTAAATCTACTGGAATTTTGTTCCTGTAGCTTGTGAGTTTAATTTACCAACTAAATTCAATTGTGTGTGAGATTTAGACGATAAACCATTAAAACCATTAAAACCATTACATTTTTACCTATCAACGCAGGCAATCAGTTACGGAATACACAGAATATAATTATTTTTTCATATTTAAACTTACGTAATTGTTTAAGCAATAGTTGTACCAAAATAATTAGTCATTAAAATTAAGTATTAAAATCAGTAAAAACACTCGCAATCGCCGTAGAATATAGGTATATCTATTAATTGGGCACAAATGAAAATTTCTATTAATGGCAATGTTAGGCAATTAGATAGCGAGAATATGACAATTTCTGCGCTAGTGATGACACTTAATTTAACTGGACAACGTTTAGCCATTGAAAAAAATGGTGAAATTGTAGCGCGAAGTCAGTTTGGTGCTGTAAATTTGCAAGATGGCGATAAACTGGAAATTGTGGGTGCCGTGGGCGGCGGTTAAAGGCGTGGTGGATAAGACTTTTATGAGCAAAAAATTAATTATTGCAGGGCAAGCATATCACTCGCGCTTATTGGTGGGCACGGGCAAATATAAAGATTTTACCGAAACGCGCGCGGCGATTGATGCGAGTGGTGCGCAGATTGTGACGGTGGCGATTAGGCGCACCAATATTGGCCAAACAGCTGGTGAGCCGTCATTGCTAGAGTATTTGCCGCCCGAAGAATTCACCTATTTACCCAATACTGCAGGCTGTTATTCGGCGGATGATGCTGTGCGAACACTACGTTTAGCGCGCGAATTGTTGGATGGTCACAAGCTGGTAAAACTGGAAGTGCTGGGCGACCCAAAAACGCTGTATCCCAACGTAATAGAAACTATCGCTGCAGCCAAAACGCTGATAAAAGACGGTTTTGATGTAATGGTCTATACCTCGGATGATCCGATTATCGCTAAACAACTTGAAGACATTGGTTGTTGTGCGGTGATGCCATTGGCCTCATTAATCGGCTCTGGTATGGGTATTTTAAACCCGTGGAATTTACAAATTATTATCGAAAACGCAAAAATCCCAGTGTTAGTAGATGCAGGTATTGGCAGCGCTGCCGATGCAGCGGTTGCCATGGAGCTTGGTTGCGACGGTGTACTAATGAATACCGCCATTGCAGCAGCGCGCGACCCTGTGATGATGGCAGGTGCGATGAAAAAAGCCATTGAAGCAGGGCGTGAATCTTTTCTGGCGGGGCGTATGCCGAAAAAATTGTATTCTGCCAGCCCAAGCTCACCGACTTCTGGTTTAATTACGGCGGCATGACAATCTAAAATGACGGCTACTGACAAAAAATATGCGTTCATGGTGAGTGTACAAACTGCTTACTTTGCAGATCAATCTAACCCAGATGATAGCAAATATGCCTTTGCTTACACCGTGACCATTCGTAATGTTGGTAGCGTCGCTGCGCAGTTGATTAGCCGCCATTGGATTATTACTGACGCCAATAATTATGTGCAAGAAGTGAAAGGTTTGGGCGTAGTTGGCGCCCAGCCCTTATTGCAGCCAGGGCAACAATTTGAATACACTAGCGGGACGCTATTGGCTACGCCTGTTGGATCTATGCGCGGCAGCTATAAAATTGTGGCAGAAGATGGCACCATGTTTGATGCGATTATCGAGCCATTTACCTTGGCTGTGCCTAAGATGTTGAATTAGGTAGTTAAACGAGCCAGATGAAAAAGTGTTTGATTTTAGTTTGCATGGTTTTATTGACGGTTTCGTGTGCGAAAAAAAATGTAAAGCCTGCAAAGCAAAGCGTACAAAATTGTGACTGCGCACAGTTAGCTAAGCCAACTCAGTTGCCAGTTCAATTGCCAGACTCGCCAAAAGCCAATGGCGAAATACAGCCCACAAAAGCAATAAGCACCGCAGAATACGCGCTATTAAAACCAAGCCAGTGGGATAATATTGAAGGCTTTGCAGAAGATGATTTAGCTGCTGCTTGGCCAGCATGGTTACGTAGTTGCAGCACATTAATCAACAAACCGCAGTGGCAAGCCACATGTGCTGCCGCTAAAACGCTCAACAAGCCCACCAAGCAAGCTATTCAAGCCTATTTTACGCAATATTTTAATGTCTACAGCGCCACCAATCAAGATGGCACAGAGTCAGGGCTGATTACTGGCTATTACGAGCCTGTACTTAAAGGTAGCCGCAACAAATCAGTACAATATGCCTATCCTTTATACCGCCAACCAAATGATTTGGTGACAGTAGAGTTGGGTGATACTTACCCCGAATTGAAATATAAGCGCGTGCGCGGCAAGCTGCTAGTTGATAAAGAAGGTCGCAATAAGTTGGTGCCTTACTTAACACGCGCCGCTATTGAGGCAAATCCCGCACCATTGGCAGGCAATGAACTGGTGTGGATTAATGACATCATTGATGTATTTTTCTTGCAAGTGCAAGGTTCTGGTTTGGTGAAACTGGATAATGGCGGTGAAGTTCACGTCGGCTATGCCGACCAAAACGGCCATACCTACAACTCAATCGGCCGTGTGTTAATAGAGCGTGGCGAATTAAGCGCAGATCAAGCCTCCATGCAAGGCATTAAAAACTGGGCACGCAATAATTTAGATAAGTTGCGAGGTTTGCTTAATAGCAATCCAAGCTATGTTTTTTTTAGAGAGTTGCCAGCAGGCCTGCCAGGTCCACTGGGTGCGCTTGGTGTGCCTATCTCGGCTGAGCGTAGCGTTGCTATAGACCCAAAATATGTGCCCTTAGGCGCACCAATATTTTTATCCACTACGCAGCCTAACAGTCAAAGCCCGCTTAAACGCCTGATGGTGGCGCAAGATACGGGTGGCGCCATAAAAGGCGGTGTACGTGCAGATTTCTTTTGGGGTGCGGGTGAAGAGGCGGGTGCAAAAGCGGGTGCCATGAAACAGCAAGGTAAGATTTGGGTGCTGTTGCCTAAAGACTTGTTACCTAAAGACTTTAAGCTCAACTAATTTACTTCAGTAAATTGTAAAAAAAGCGAGCTTGTATAAAGTGTATACCTTTTAAATAATCTTTAAAAAACAAAAAAGGGCGCATAAAGCACCCTTTTTTGTAGCAAAAACAAATAATTATTTGTTCATTACGTACATTGTAACTTCGAAACCGAAACGCATTTCAGTAGCAGCTGGTGTTGTCCACATAATAATTCTCCTTAAGTTAAAATTCGCTAGGTTTTAATTGCATCACTGCTTTCACAAACCCATCACGTGAAATGAATAATACGCTTAGTGCAAAATTGCAACAGCTTAAAACTACTTAAATAGGCCTAATGATTTTCATTAGATTAAGCTTCGCCCTTCAAGCGTTTAATGAGTCGTTTAATGGCCTTGCGGCCAATGGCGCGCTTGGTAACCACTTTAAAATCGTATAGGTGAAATTGGCATTTATCTTGCCAGCGGAATTTTCTACTTGTTAGCCCAAGGTAGATATTCATAAAGCGCTCACGCCCAGCCCAATGCAGCTTTTGGCAAGCGCGGGTGAGATCAGCTATGCATAGGTTTAAGGCACTTGCATGATTAAAACTATGCAGGCGCGCAGTATCGATGAGCGAAAAATGTAGTTTGTTCTCGGCTAGAATTTTGACCAAAATATTGCCGCCTGATAAATCCCTAAAATGAATGCCACAGCTGTGCATATTGTGACAATATTGTGCTAATTGCGGATAAACATGCTCTGGTGTTAAGCCTAAAAACGCTGATTCACCCGCCGCAAAAGCAGAAAAAACTTGGCCAACATTACAATCTGCTTGCACATACTCACACATAAAAAAATTCTGTTTTAGCGTGGTGTCCCCTATTTTTTCAAAAAAAGCGATTGGCAACGCGGTAGCAACGCCACGACGCATCAACTCCATCGCTCCATTCCAGCTACGCTTGGCTTTGCTAGGCTTAAACCTATCCAAAAATGCCTTGTGCGGATACATTTTGACTGGCTGTTTGACTGTTATTTGTCTTGAATTA
>JANLWF010000243.1:0-1971 GCA_031364385.1 Methylotenera sp. | reverse complement strand
TGGCACCATTATTAATATGATTTCGGGCAATTTAAGCATTATGTTTGGCTTAAAAGGCCCTAATGTGGCGATTGTTACTGCGTGTACTACAGGCACGCACAGCATTGGCGACGCCGCACGTATGATTGAATATGGTGATGCGGATGTGATGGTCGCTGGTGGCGCAGAAGCGGCGATTACCGAGCTTTCTGTCGGCGGATTTGCCTCTGCGCGCGCGCTATCAAACCGCAATGACGACCCCGCAACCGCTAGCCGCCCGTGGGATAAAGATCGCGACGGCTTTGTAATAGGCGAGGGCGCAGGCGTGATGGTGCTAGAAGAATACGAGCACGCCAAAGCCCGTGGTGCGCGCATCTATGCGGAGCTGAGCGGTTATGGCATGAGTGCCGATGCTTACCACATGACCGCACCCAATATGGACGGACCTAGACGTTCGATGGTGAATGCACTGAACAACGCAGGTATTAACCCAACTGACGTACAGTTTATGAACGCGCACGGCACTTCGACGCCGTTAGGTGATGCAAACGAAACCAACGCGATTAAAGCGACTTTCGGTGATTATGCGTACAAAATGGTCGTCAACTCGACAAAGTCGATGACAGGCCACTTATTAGGCGGCGCAGGCGGTTTAGAATCAGTGTTTACTGTGCTTTCCATTTACAACCAAGTTTCACCGCCCACCATTAACATTTTCAACCAAGATCCAGAGTGCGATTTGGATTATTGTGCAAATACTGCGCGTGATTTAAAAATCACTTATGCGCTTAAAAATAACTTCGGCTTTGGCGGGACAAACGGCAGCTTGGTATTTAAAAAAATATAAACTTTAAATTTTTACAAAAGCCTGCAAATTTAAACCTTGCAGGCTTTTTTATTCGCGTTGCGTGTGGTTTAATTGCGGCTCATGGCACACATTTACACATATCTTATTAACGGTAGTTTCGATCACACCATTTCGCCGCTAGACCGTGGTTTTGCTTATGGAGACGGCATTTTTCGTACGCTGGTCATGCGTGAGGGATCACCTGAAAACTGGCCATTGCATTATCAAAAACTGGTGGCAGATTGCAGCGCAATTGGTATTGTTTGCCCCAGCCCAGAGCTGCTCATGAATGATTTACAGCAATTATTTTTGCTAGATGAAACGGCTGTAGCCAAAATTATTGTCACGCGTGGCGAGGGTAATCGTGGTTATACGCCACCCGCAATCACAGCGCCGATGCGGGTTGTGGTCAAATCACCCATGCCGCAATACCCTGAAGAAAGGTTTGTTGATGGCGTTAACTTAACCGTTTGCGAAACGCGTTTGGCGCTACAACCAAGGCTGGCTGGCATCAAGCACTTAAATCGCCTTGAAAACGTGCTGGCTCGCATGGAATGGCATAGCCCTGACATTGCGGATGGCATATTTCTAGACATTAATGACAACGTGATTGAATGCACAGCGGCCAATATTTTTGTGCGTTTTGGTGATGCTTTAATTACGCCAAGCCTTACTCAGTGCGGCGTTGCGGGCGTTACCCGGCAACGCATTATTGAGCTTGCACATACGCTTGCATTAACAATTGTAGTCGAAACTTTAAGTTTAGAAAAATTATTGTCGGCGGATGAGGTGATTATTTGCAATAGTCTATATGGCGCTTGGCAAGTTAAAACTGTACAGATGAAAGCCAGTCAAAACAACTCAAGTAGCCTAGAAAAATCAATCAAAACAGCCAGTCTAGCAGCCAATATCTGTGCGGCTCTTAGGACATGATTAAATTAATTAAACTCATGTTTTTAATTGGTTTAGTGGTAAGCGTTGGCTTTGGGGCATGGCTGTACCACTATGCTAAAACGCCCTTAAATTTATCGCCACAAGCGCAAGAAATCACCATTAAACCCAATAGCGGCCTCAAAAGCATCGCTAATCAGTTGGTTGTGCAACAGGTAATTCCTAATGCGCTGCCATTTGTGATATTGGGAAAA
>JANLWF010000190.1:0-2202 GCA_031364385.1 Methylotenera sp. | reverse complement strand
ATTTTGGTATCGAGATAACTAACAGCATCCATCAAGCCTTGGCGCTCTTCATCGGTACATGAAACCGTGAATTCACGGCCTAAAATATTTACATCTACTGATTTAACAATACTCATTAAGATTCTACATCCATAGATTCTAAGCCTTCAGGTAGTGATTCAAGCAGAACCTCAAGCCTATTGCTGGCTTGTGTCATATTATCTTTTGCCTGCGTTAAATCGCTACGCAATTGAATATTTTCTTGGCGCAAGTTGCTGCACAAAGAAATTAGCTTAGTAATTTTCTCTTCTAATTTTTTTAAATCTAGTTCCATAATCCCACTATAGTTGAAAAAATCTATTAGAGTCAATAGCTAACGTGTGCTATTCAAAGTAATTTAACATGTTTTGTCTGCTTGTTGTATAAAAATTTATTGTGGTGCGCAATATTAATCACGATTTAAACCGTTATAATCGTGGCTAGTTGTTAGGTGCCACTGTTTATTAAACATTGTTTTTAAAACTTGGTGAAACTGGGAAATAGGTGCGTTAAGCTCAAATTAACAAACCCTATGCTGCCCCCGCAACGGTAAGTGTGCTTGGATTTATCTCTTCAGGATTTATTCATAAAAGTTTTGCAAAAGCCACTGAGTTTAAAAACTTGGGAAGGCGCAAAACTTAAGCTCACAAGCCCGGAGACCGGCCTCGCAACTTGCGCCTTATTTCAAGGCAAGCTAGGAAATACCGCGGGGTGACGGTAACTAAGAGCTGTGCTTTTTAGCGCATTTTTTGTTTGTTTTATCCTCTTTATTCCCTAGTTTTTAATAATCTTACATGCGGGGACGCGTGTAGTTTAGGGACAATCTAATGAAAAAATCCAGAGTTAAACTTATGTCTGCCAGCCTAATTGGCTTGGCTTTCAATACGCCACTTTTAGCCTTACCTGTTTTTGCTGCCGAACAAATTAATTTAGACGAAGTGACTGTAAAAGCCAATCGCTTTGAGCATAAAGACACAGAAACGACTTATGCTTCAGAAATTCATACCAGCAAGCAAATTGAAGAATCAGGTGCCGCCACGCTCTATGACTTTTTAGCGCAACAAACTTCGCTTAATGTACTGCCCAATTTCGGCAATAAAGCAACACCCTCTATCAATTTGCGCGGTTATGGCGGTGAGAACGGCCACCAAAATGTAGTCATTACTGTCGATGGGCAGCGCTTAAATAATATTGATATCTCCTCTCAACTTTTAGCGGGTATTCCTTTAGCCAATATTGAGCGTATTGAAATAAGCAAAGGCAGCGGATCAGTCATTTATGGTGATGGTGCGACTGCAGGGGCGATTCAAATTTACACCAAGGCCAAAACTGGCGCTACAATTGTTAGTTCTTTAGGTAATTTTGGGCAAAAAAATCATTCTGCGAGTGCAGGTTTTTCTAACGAAATAATTGATATTTCTGCCAACCTAGCACATGACAGCCACGATGGCTTCAGCAAAAAAGATGAAACTGGCCACAAAGATCAATTTACCAGCAATAGCCAAAATGCAAAAATTAAAATAAAGCCCACGCAATACTTACGTTTTTTTGCACAAGGCACAAGCTCACGCAACGATACGCGCTATGTTAACGCACTCACAGAAGCTGAATTTAAAGACAACCCAAGACAGGTTACCCAACGACCGTTTAGCCAAACGTATACTCACCAAGCCTTAGATACAGACCAGTGGCAGATAGGCGCAGAGTACGATATTACTGAGCAATGGCAAGTCTCTGCCACACATTTTCGAGAAGATAAAACATCCGATTATATGAATTTTTTTAGCACTTTTAAATATGATTACGAAGCAGACGAGCTAAACGTTCGATATGATGGTGATGCACTAAGCGCTGTCGCAGGTATTCAAGTGCTTGAGGGTGACCGCAAAGCCAGCAGCAACATCACTAGCAAGGACAATAAAGCCTATTTTGCCAGCGCGGAGTACCGTCCCACTTGGTTACTAGAAGATTTGACGCTTTCTGCTGGTGCAAGAAGTGAAAAAGTGCGCTACAAATTCAACCCTGATGTGGTTCAAGCTTAAATGACAGTGAGCATATAAGTGCATGGGATGTTGGTGCGAATTATAAAATAAATGCAGAAACCAGTGTATTTGCCAACTATAACCGTGCTTTTCAAACGCCTGATATTGACCGTTTTTTTGCACAAGATTTTTCATTATTTCC
>JANLWF010000179.1:0-6098 GCA_031364385.1 Methylotenera sp. | reverse complement strand
GAAACAGCCAAGGCAATTCACCTTACACAAAGTGTTATATCTGCTGATTTGGATCTGCAAATGACCTGTAACATAGCGGCTTACCAGTAGTTTTAGCAAACGCTAGGCAATGAAGAAGTTGTCCTGATTAATTTCCCAAATTGCGAATGATATAGTGTCAGTCATCAGGATTGCACTATAAAACCAGCTTAACTGCTTCTAACCTCGCCTCAAACACCGCTGCTTTAATTTTTTCTGGTTCAGTAAATTTTTCTGCCACAGCGCCAGCATCCACGCCCTGTGCAGCTTGCAACGCCTTTAATACCAAGCCCATTTCTGGCAATGCACAATTTTCTAGCCCCGTTCTGCCACGCGAATCACACTCACACGCTTTTAAAAACTCGTGAAAGCGCTCAGGTTGGCGAATGGCATCCAGCTCGATTAAAAATTCCAACAAAGTGCTTGGCCGCATGTGGCTGACTTGATGCAGTTTGCCGTGAAATTTTGCGACAATTTGCGCAAGCTCTCTGCAATCGTTAGGCACGCGTAAACGCTTACTTACATCTTTCAATAAAGCCACGCTACGAATCTCATGCCCAATATGGCGCGGTAGAATTTCTTTAGGGGTAGTCCCTTTGCCAAGGTCATGCATTAGCGCGGCAAAACGCACGGCTAGGTTAAAGTTTTGCGCGGCGGCGTAATCAATCACCATCATCACGTGGATACCCGTATCAATTTCTGGGTGATGTTGTGGCGGCTGCGGCACGCCCCATAACCTATCTAGCTCGGGCAGTATCTTTGGCAGCGCACCGCAAGCGCGTAGCACTTCAAACATGCGGCTTGGCTTACTCTCCATCAAGCCTTTACTTAATTCTTGCCAAACGCGTTCTGATATTAATGCATCGACCTCGCCATTTTGCACCATTTGGCGCATTAAATTGAGCGTTTCAGGCGCCACATTAAAATCAGTAAATCGTGCCGCAAAGCGTGCGGCGCGTAGTATGCGTACTGGGTCTTCGGCAAAAGCATGGCTTACATGGCGCAGCGTTTTAGCTTGAATATCTTTGATGCCATTGAATGGATCTATCAACTTGCCGTCGCTACTTTTGGCGATGGCGTTGATGGTTAAATCGCGGCGCGCTAGATCTTCTTCTAGCGTTACTTCAGGTGAAGCATGAATAGCAAAACCCTTATAGCCAGCGCCAGTTTTGCGCTCGGTGCGCGCAAGTGCGTATTCATCGTGGGTTTTAGGGTGTAAAAATACAGGGAAGTCTTTACCGACTGTCTTGTATCCCGCATCCAGCATGGCTTGTGGCGTGGTTCCTACAACAACGTAATCTTTATCTTTTACAGGTAAACCGAGCAGCTCATCGCGTACCGCGCCGCCTACTATGTAGGTTTTGAGTTGAATTTCTTTATCCAAAACTCCCCTCCCCTCTACCCAGGCATCTCGTGCTTACAGGCGAGCGAGTTAACATTATCGACGTGCACTAATCGAACGCCCAGCGGCACCAGAATTAACTGCTCGGCCTGCGGCACTACGGAAAGCATCGTAGTCTGCGCGCGGGCTTGAGTTGAGCAAATATTCTGGCATGATGACGTCTAAGGCTGTTGGAACAACACCAAGCTCTGCGGCTATGGGTTGGTTGCTTACGCTTTCGACTTGCATAGAGCGCACATTGTCGCGGCTCATGAGTTTGATTGGCATCAGCTCCATCATGAAAGCCTGTGCCATCGATAAACTATCGTTAAGCCCAATAATCGGGCGTTGCTTGCCTAAAACAACCATCACTTTTTGTATTAATTCACGCAAAGTGTATGTATCTAGGCCGCCCAAATCGTAACTTTTTCCATGCGTGGTAGGATTATTTAGCGCGTTTACAAAACATTGTGCGACATCTTCCACCCAAATCGGTTGAAATTTTGCATTGGGTTTTGCCAAAAAAATGATCGGTAATAACTTAACTAAATGAGCAAATAAATTTAAAAACTTATCACCTCGACCAAAAATAACTGATGGCTTAAAAATGGTAATGTCGAGCTTTTTGCTAAACTCATTAATCGCATCCTCGCCAATTGCTTTGCTGCGCAGATAGTGGCTAGGTGCATGTTGATTGGCTTGTAGAGCACTCATATGCAGCAAGCGTGAAATACCAAGCTCTTCACACATCTGCGCAATACGGCGCGGTAGCTGATGGTGCATCGTCTCAAAAGTGCTGTTGCCGCTTTCGTGCAGAATGCCAATTAAATTGATCACCGCATCGCTGCCTTTTAGCGCTTCTTTGAGGGCGTGATTATCCAGAACATCACATTCGGCCACCTGCACATTGGGCAACAAAATCAGGTGTTTAGAAGCCTCTCGGCGGCGAGTTAAAACTTTAACTTGGTAACTCGCTTGGTCTAACTTTGTCACCAAGCTGCTGCCCACAAAGCCCGCACCGCCCAATACTGTAATACTTTTTATTTTCATGCTTAACCTTAATATACTTTATTCGACTGTACCTGATGTAGCGCCTGTTGTTGACTCTGATGTAACGCTAGGTTTAGATTCTATAGTAGATTCTAATGTTGGCTCAATCGGCAATGGCTCAGCGGTGATGCTGCCATTATTAAGCAACTCTGCATTAGCTATGGCCATATTGCCTGGAATCACGCCTAACCTTTGCTTAAGCGTCATAGGCTTCAAACCTAGCTGGTGCGCATAGATATGCGCGTTTGCCATTACTTTTTGCACGTAAAGCCGCGTCTCGCTAAAAGGGATGGTCTCCGCATAAATAGCGCCTTCTAGCGGTGTAGCTGCCATCCATTTTTTAGCGCGATTAGGCCCAGCATTGTACGCCGCAGTGGCCATGACTTCCTGTCCATTCATTAAATCTTTGGTGTAGCTCATATAATAGGTGCCGAGCGCAATATTGGTATCCAGCTCGTGAATCATGCTGTTGTTATAATTGCTAATTCCCGCGCGGGACGCAGCCCATTTAGCAGTAGCAGGCATAAGCTGCATCAAACCAGATGCACCCACGCCCGATTTGGCATAGTGCATAAAACGACTTTCCTGCCGCGTAATGCCATATACCCACGCCTCATCCACATCTTGCTCGCCCGCAGCTGACAGCATTAAATCACGGTATGGTGTAGGGTAGCGTTGCGCAAAGTTATGTATTTCGGTCGTTTTATCTGCGGTGAGAATCGCTAAATCGTACCATTTTTTACGCGCGGCAAACTCGGCTGCCGCCAGCAATTGTTTGTCATCAAAATCTTTAGTTGCTTGCACCCATTCCGACTTTGCTTCCCATCTTAAATCTAACCTTTGTAGCGCTTCGGCACGCTGAAATGCAGGCGTATCAGCAATCTCAGCGACTTCTGCATCTGTCACCTTATACGTGCTGAGAGGTGCGGAAATAAAGCCTTCCAGCTCTTCTTGTGCAAGCCAACCATAAAAATGGCGCTCTGTAGATAGCTTAGCAAACAAGGTATTCGCTTCCAAAGTTTGATTTTTTGCCTTTAAAGCACGCGCTTTCCAGTAGCGCCAAGCACCCTCTTGCAATTGATCTGGCTGCATTCTAGAAACTGCATTGATCACCTGTGTCCAATTTTTTTCACGCAAAGCACTACGCACAAACCATGCGAGCTGATCCTTATTTAGCTCGGTATTACCTAGTTCAGAGCCAGCGGCAAGCTTAAACCATTGCAATGCTTGCGGCTCGTGACGCTGCGCAGCATGCAGTGCCAATCTACCATAAAAATAACTTTTATCTTGTGGCTGAAGTAAATCAGCTACTTTGTTGAATGCGCTTAAAGCTTGTTGCGAATCGATTTTTGCAATGCGGTTTAATGCAAATAGATTTAGCTCGCGCCCGAAGCGGGTTTTAAATGAAATGGTTTTTTTAACCAACACCGCACTAGGGCTAGCATACGCGTCATCTATTAACTTGTTCTGGCCAGGCTCAAACGACTTTGAGCGTTTGGCAACCGCTTTAGCAAGCGTCATGCGGTTATCAGCCAAGCTCAACCGAAAGCGCGCCCAAATATCTTCTTCGGTTAGCGCGCCAGAAGCTTGCATACGATCATACAAACTCGCACAATTGTTAGGCTGCTCTTTGGCCTGCAACCACAACGATTTTGCGCCTTCCAGCACAGAAACATCACCTAAAATCGCACTCGATTCTGCCGCATAACAAGCCACAGCAGCGTCTTCTAGCTGGTAGTTGGCTATTTCACCAGAAAAACTTTCCCAGTCTCCATTTTTTGCCAGTTTTTTTAAGTATTCGCCGCGGAGCCTGTCTGCAAAGGGATATTCACTATAAGTATTTAAAAAGTTCGTAAGCGTTTGATTATCAGTTTCTTCTAAATTAAGCAACATTAACCAGTAATCGGCATATGGCGCTAGGATATAGTGTTGATTTTGCAGCTGTTGCACATAATCGGATAGCGCAATGGCATTTTTTTTGTTATATGCAGCGCGCGCCTGCAAAAACTCTTCATCGCCACTTGCATTGAATAAGTTGCCAGCCAAGCTACTTTTCATTACAAACAAGCCAATAAAAAAAGTAATGGAAACTAACGTTTTAATGGCTAAAGTTTTAATTGCTGCAGTTTTAATAGAAAGTGTAGGCATAAAATTACAATCGAATGACACGTGTAATTAAATAAACCACAAATAATGCAGAAAAACACCAAGCCGTGTATTTAAGCAATTGTTTTAAACGGTATAAATAATTTTTATTGCGCGTAACAACATAGGCTGCCAACAAGACAAATAATGCAATTAACACCAATATAATCGTAAGGCGGATGATTGGCATTTAAGTTTCCAGTGCTTAGCTAACGAGTTCTTAACTAAAATGTGGCATAAGATTGGGGGTGAAAAACGCAGTTTGTTCTTGAAACCCTGTCGGCGCTTCTTCAATACGCTCAAACGTGGCGTACTCCCAAGCATCAGCATCAGCCAGCAGCGCGCGCAATAGGGCGTTGTTAAGCGCATGGCCAGATTTATACGCAGTAAAAGCACCCAGCAGCGGATGACCAAGCATATACAAATCACCAATCGCATCCAGCACTTTATGCTTGGCGAATTCATCTTCGTAACGCAACCCATCGGTATTTAAAATGCGGTATTCATCTAGCACAATAGCATTATCTAAGCTGCCGCCACGCGCTAATCCATTGGCACGCAGGTATTCTACCTCATGCATAAAACCAAATGTACGCGCACGACTAATCTCTTTAATGTAGGAGTTATCGGCAAAATCTATTTTCACATTTTGACCAGAATGTTCAAACACAGGATGGGCGAAATCAATGGTGAAATCCATTTTAAAGCCGTGGTAAGGCTCGAATTTCACCCACTTATCCCCGTCCTTTATTTCTACTGACTTTTTGATTTTGATGAATTTTTTTGGCGCATCTTGTTCTACGATGCCTGCTTGCTGCAACAAGAAAATAAACGGGCCAGAGCTGCCATCCATAATCGGGATTTCAGAAGCCGTGACTTCGACAATAATATTGTCGACGCCCAAACCCGCCAGCGCAGACATTAAGTGCTCAACCGTGGCGACACGCGCACCATTGTGTTCTAGGGCAGAACACATGCGCGTATCACGCACGGCTTCAGGTTGTGCTTGTATGCTAGGCGCTCCGGGCAAATCGGCGCGCACAAATACAACGCCAGTGTCGATTGCGGCTGGTTTCAAAGTCAGCGTGACTTTTTCACCATTATGCAAACCAACGCCTGTAGCACTCACCTGTTTCTTTAAAGTTCTCTGCTTAAGCACTCAATTCCTTCTAACCCATTCATATCATGAGTCTATTTTACTGCTTTAAAGTTAATTAATCAGCTTGTTTGCGTAAAAATGCGGGGATGTCGTATTCCTCAACGCCCGACATTTTCATCGCCTCAACCTGCGCACGACGGTTATTTTGACTAAACACCGCTGGCGCTTCGTCTTCCATTGAGCTATCAATAAACATTGGCTGACTATTAGTGCCATTCATCAATGTGGTCATCACACGCAATTCTGGTTTTTGTTGACGACGAGCAATAGCGCCATTCAAGCCAGTCGCCACCATAGTCACACGTAATTTATCGCCCATGTTTTCATCCATCACGTTACCTACAA
>JANLWF010000171.1:0-12641 GCA_031364385.1 Methylotenera sp. | reverse complement strand
TCTTGTTTTAGCTTATAAAAAGCTAAGCTGCTGCCAATCGTTTCACAATTTGCGCATCTTGCAACAGCTTGTACTCAATCGCATCACACATGGCGCGCCAAGACGCGTCAATAATATCGTTCGATACGCCAATGGTCGTCCAACTGCGGTGTTGATCGGCCGATTCAATCAGCACGCGCACTTTGGCTGCGGTGGCTTTGTCCGAATCCAGCACGCGGACTTTGTAATCAATCAACTTTACCTCGCTTATTTGTGGGTAAAAGCGTTCTAGCGCTTTACGAATCGCCTTATCCAGCGCGTTTACCGGGCCATCACCTTCGGCCGTTGCACTTTCTATTTGGCCTGCCACGGTAATTTTCACCTTGGCAACAGCGTTATTGCTACGATTTTCAGAAAACTCTTGCACGCTTACTTTGTAATCATTTAGCTCAAAAAACGGCTGAAAATGACCTAGTTGCTTGTGTATCAACAAATCAAATGAAGACTCAGCACTTTCGAATTGGTAACCATCATTCTCTAAAGATTTTAGATGCTCTAATATACGCTTGGTTTCAATTGAGTCTTTGGTCAAGCTTGCATCTACCGCGTTAATTTTGGCCAGCAGCGCACTGCGCCCTGCCACTTCAGACACCAAAATATGCCGTGTATTACCCACCAGCGCTGGGTTGATATGCTCATACGAAATCGGGTTTTTAGTGACCGCATCAATGTGCATGCCGCCCTTGTGCGAGAACGCGTCGTGGCCGACATAAGCGGCTTTATCGTTAAACATTATATTTGCGACTTCACTCACAAAGCGCGCCGCTGAGGCTAAATCCGCCATATTTTCTTTGGGAATGATGGATAAACCCAGTTTTAATTGCACGTTAGGAATAATCGAACACAAGTTCGCATTGCCACAACGCTCACCAATGCCATTTATAGTACCTTGTACTTGCACCGCGCCCGCTTTTACGGCCGCAATCGAGTTAGCCACCGCCATTTCACAATCGTTATGGCAGTGAATGCCAATTTTGCAATTGACTGATTTGACTACTTTTTGCGTAATCTCAAACACTTCGTCAGGAAAAGTGCCGCCATTGGTATCGCATAAGCACAGTACGTCTGCGCCCGCATCAGCTGCGGCTTGCAAAGTACTTAACGCATATTCTGGGTTAGCTTTATAGCCGTCATAAAAATGTTCAGCATCGAATACCAGTTCTTTGCCTTGGCTTTTTAAAAAGCGAATGGTGTCGGCAATCATGTTCAAATTTTCATCTAAACTGGTGCGTAAAATCTCAGTGACTTGATAATCCCAACTTTTGCCAAAAATGGCGACCGCTTCGGTTTTTGCCAATAACAATGATTGCAAATTATTATCTGCCTGCGCACTGATATTAGGCTTGCGCGTGCTACCAAATGCAATGATTTTAGCGTGTTTTAATTTAAGCGCGCGCACCCGCTCAAAAAACCCTAAATCTTTCGGGTTAGAACCTGGATTGCCAGCTTCGATATAGCCTATGCCCAGCGCGTCTAAGCGCTCAACGATTTTCAGCTTATCTTCCACCGTAAACGATACGCCCTGCGCCTGCGCGCCATCGCGTAGCGTAGAGTCGTATGCAATCACTTGATTAGGCTTCATATTATATCTTTACTTTTTACGATGACGCAAATTCGCTGCAATACGCATTCTCAAGGCATTCAACTTAATAAAACCACCCGCGTCTTTTTGATCGTAAGCGCCTGCGTCGTCTTCAAAAGTCGCAATGCTGCTATCAAATAAAGAATCAGTTTTGCTATCGCGACCAGCCACAATCACGTTGCCTTTGTAGAGCTTAAGCCGCACCCAGCCATTAACAGATTTTTGTGTGTGGTCTATCAAGGTTTGTAGCGCCAAGCGCTCAGGACTCCACCAATAGCCGTTGTAAATCATGCTGGCATAGCGCGGCATTAAATCATCTTTTAAATGCGCCACTTCGCGGTCTAGCGTTAAAGATTCAATCGCACGATGTGCCTTTAGCATAATCGTTCCGCCTGGCGTTTCGTAACAACCGCGTGATTTCATGCCCACATAACGATTTTCCACCAAATCTAATCGGCCAATACCGTGTTTGCCGCCAAGTTGATTCAAGTGTGTAAGTAACTCATGCGGTTTCATCGCTTCGCCATTTAGCGAAACTGGGTCACCATTGACATATTCAATATCCAAGTATTCCGCCGCATCAGGCGCGGCTTCAGGGCTTACTGTCCAACGCCACATGCTGTCCTCGGCTTCGGCAGCTGGGTTTTCTAAATGACGGCCTTCAAAGCTAATATGCAGCAAATTGGCGTCCATACTGTACGGGCTGCCGCCTTGCTTGTGCTTCATGTCCACAGGAATAGCGTGCTTTTCCGCGTAATTCATGAGTTTTTCACGGCTGAGCAAATCCCACTCGCGCCAAGGCGCAATGATGTGAATATTCGGGTTAAGTGCGTACGCACCCAGCTCAAAACGTACTTGGTCGTTACCCTTGCCAGTCGCGCCGTGCGAGATGGCATCCGCTTTGGTTTCTGCCGCAATTTCAATCAAACGCTTTGCGATTAAAGGCCGCGCGATGGATGTGCCTAGCAAATATTCGCCTTCATACACCGTGTTAGCACGAAACATTGGAAACACGAAATCGCGTACAAATTCTTCGCGCAAATCATCGATGTAGATTTCTTTAACACCTGCTGATTTTGCTTTAGCACGCGCAGGTTCCAGCTCTTCACCTTGGCCTAAATCGGCAGTAAAAGTGACCACTTCGCATTGGTACTCGTCTTGCAGCCATTTTAAAATAACTGAAGTATCTAAACCGCCAGAATAGGCCAAAACTACTTTTTTGATATTACTCATTTAACTTTTCCCAACAACAAATATTCCATTAATGCTTTTTGCACGTGCAGCCTGTTCTCTGCTTCATCCCACACCACCGATTGTGCGCCATCAATCACATCAGCCGCCACTTCTTCACTACGATGTGCGGGCAGGCAATGCATAAACAGCGCGTCTTTACTGGCGGCGCGCATCATATCTGCGTCAACCTGCCAATCTGCAAAATCTTTTAAGCGCTCTGCATTTTCTGCTTCAAAACCCATGCTCGTCCACACATCAGTGGTCACCAAATCTGCACCGCGCGCTGCATCCATTGGGTCGACGAAAGTTTCAAAGTGATCATGTCCATACAAATTGGCGCGTTCTGGCTCCACTTCATAATCTGGTGGAGTCGAAACATGCACATTAAAGTCTAGCATTTCTGCGGCTTGCAGCCAGGTATTACACACGTTATTACTGTCGCCAATCCATGCCACGGTTTTGCCTTTAATCGGCCCGCGATGTTCGATATAAGTAAAAATATCTGCCAAAATTTGGCAAGGATGATATTCGTTAGTTAAGCCATTAATCACTGGCACGCGCGAATTGGCGGCAAAACGCTCGATAATTTCTTGCTCAAAGGTGCGAATCATCACCAAGTCGCTCATGCGTGAAATCACTTGCGCCGCGTCTTCCACTGGTTCACCACGCCCTAGTTGCGAATCTTGCGTATTCAAATAAATCGCCGAGCCGCCTAGTTGCTGCATACCTGCCTCAAACGACAACCGTGTCCGCGTGCTGGCTTTTTCAAAAATCATTACCAAGCTTCTATCTTGCAGTGGCCAATATTGCATGTAGCTTTTAAATTGGCCTTTTATCCAGGCAGCGCGCGCGAAGATATGATTAAGCTCATCGGTGCTTAAATCGTTAAACTGCAAAAAATGTTTGATTGCTGCCATATTTTATTGATGCAAAAACGTCTTAATAAGAGCTGCTAAACGTGTTGCCAGCTCAGTTGCCTCTTTTTCATTGATTACCAATGGTGGCAATAAACGCACCACTTTTTCGGCGGTTACGTTAATCAACAATTTATCGGCTAATGCCATTTTCACCAAATCGGCGCACGGCCTATCCAGCTCAATGCCTATCATCAAACCCGCATTACGAATCACTACCACGCCAGCAAGTTCATTTAATGCGGCTCGCAGACTATTGCAAATAACATCGCCCATTTTAAGTGCGTTTTCGCGCAATGCTTCTTCTTCAATCGTTTTTAGCGTAATTAAGCCAGCAGTAGCTGCCAACGGGTTGCCGCCAAATGTAGAGCCGTGCTTACCAGGCGTAAACGTTTCTGCTGCCACGCCTTTAGCCACGCATGCGCCAATAGGCACGCCAGAACCCAAGCCTTTTGCCAAACTCATCACATCAGGCAAAATACCAGTATGCTGAAACGCAAACCAAGTGCCAGTGCGGGCAATGCCGCTTTGCACTTCGTCTAGCATCAATAACCAAGCGTTGTCGTCACACACTTGTCGCAAACCTTGCAGGTAGGCCTTCATATTGGTGGGAATATGCACGCCGCCCTCGCCTTGCACGGGTTCTACCAAAATCGCTACCACGTTGTTTTTGCGCGATGCGATTTGCTTAATAGCTTCTAAATCGTCGTACGGCACGCGGATAAAACCCGACACCAGCGGCTCAAAACCCGCTTGCGCCTTGCGATTACCTGTTGCCGAAAGCGTAGCCATAGTGCGACCATGAAAGCTGCGTTCCATGACGATAATTTCTGGGTTTTCAACACCTTGATTATGCCCATAAAGCCGCGCCAACTTAATTGCCGCCTCGTTGGCCTCGCAACCTGAATTACAAAAAAACACTTTATCCATGTTTGAGATCTCGGCCAATTTATCCGCCAAAGTTTCCTGTTCAGCTATGTGATAAATATTAGAAACGTGAATCAGTTTTGCCGCTTGCTCTGAAATGGCTTTTACCAGTTTTGGGTGTGCGTGACCAAGCCCGTTCACCGCCACGCCAGCCAGCGCGTCTAGATATTGGTTACCTTGTGCGTCCCACAGCCAAACGCCTTTACCATGCGTGAAGGTGATGGGCTGGCGACCATAAGTATTCATTAAATGCGACATAAATTCTCGTTACTCATTAAAGCTTAAGCAAAAACCCAAAAGAAAAACGGCGGCTAAGGCCGCCGTTATAGCCTCAAATCTGATTAAAAACCAAGTGCTGCGCGGTGACTTAACCCGTTTGCCATAAAAAACAACATAGGGATTGAGAGCATCATGTTAGTGCGCGATGCCAGCATTGCCACTCGGCGCGCTTTGGCTTTCACTTCATCCGTCGCTGGCACCATGCCTAAAATCTTTTTCTGATTTGGCCAAATAAAATGCCAAACATTAAACAACATAATGGTGCCTAACCATGCGCCAATGCCAATACCTTCCATGCCATTACGCAACATAAAGGCATCCATAAAGCCAGCGCCCAATAAAGCTGCGCCTGCTAGCCATGTAACCACCGCTGACCAACGAAACCATAGCAAGGCACGCGGCGCTACATGCTTAGTAATGCCAGCCGCTGTGCCGTCTGCGCCAGCATCCTTAAGCGCAGCCATTTGCACCAAGTTAAAATAGTAAAGTAAACCAATCCATGTGATGCCTGCAAGCAGGTGAATCCAACGCGCTAAACCTGACATTAACTCCATGTTACACCCCTGCCACTAAAAAATTTTTCAAAAAGAACACCAATACCACAGTCAGTATCAGCCCAGAAATTATCGTGCCTGCCACTGATTCTAATGGATTTTTCATTGCAATCGCTCCTTAATAAAAATTATTAGTTTAGTTAGATGCGAGATTAGCGCAAAAGCCTCAATTTGGCAAGATTTAGCGCACATATCATTGTGCTTAATTGTCATTGACCTTAATTGCAATTTAGCTTGGCCTGTAGAAATGGTTTAATGCGTGCCATTGTGTCAGGGTGCGAAGATAACATTTCAGGTACGCCGTCTGAGTGTTTCTGCGGTTGTGTTTTTTTAGTCGATTTATCTTGCTCAGCATTTTCATTACCCAATGTTTGATTCTGCAAGCGCTGCAAAATATCCGCAAACGCACGTGGCGGCAAGCACGCTTTTTGCAACGCGCTTAGCGCAAAATCATCTGCTTCTAACTCGTGCTCGCGCGAGTAACGCATTTGCATTAATGCTGCGGGTAGGCCAGAACCTACTGAGCTAACATCGCCCGTTACCGCCGCTAAAATCAAGCCTGACAGCACGCCCTGCAAGCTTTGCCTAAACGCGTGGCGCTGTTTTACATGGCCCAGCTCGTGTGCTAACACGGCGATAATTTCGTTGTCGTTTTTTGATAAAGTGACCATTTCATCTGTCACCACCATAATGCCGCCTGGTAACGCAAACGCATTAGCACCTATCATGCCGCCAGCTCTAAATTCTAGGCGGTAATCGGGGCAATCTTGCATGGCCAAGCACAGTTTTTTAAGAGCGACCACAATGCTGGCTTTGCGCGCTGAAGCGGTTTTGCTAGGCGAAAAATAGCCGTATGTGCTATCTAAACCCGCTAAGGCTTGCTCGCCCAACTTGGCTTCCATAGCGGGCGGCGTGGCTTTTGCCACGTATTCGGCCAGTTTTGGTACGCCAAACTGCAAAAAAAACCAGCCCGCAAACACGGTGGCGACTAACGATACAAACACCCATCCAAGATGATTTTCTAAATAATGCAGGTTGCGCCAAAACATGATGGTTTTGGATGGCATCGCGGCTTCGAGCGCACTGATATCCGCCGCCTCCAGCCTACCGCCGTTAGGTAAATCAATCAGCCGCTTGACTGAACCTATTTTAGATTGCACCTCCAAATCGGTTAAATTGAAGGTGAGCATTTCACCATCCACATCAAAAAAGATGTTTTTGCTATGCTCTGCAACCCTCACCAGTACTGGCTTGTAGCGTGCACTTAAGCCATCAAAATAATCTGCTTGAAATGACAACTAATTAACCAAACGACTCGTTAACCAAACGACAGGTCAACGTCAAAAAAGTCAGCGATTTCTTCACCCGTGGCATTCACTTCGGCTTTTTTGTCGCCCACAAATTGATCGAAATCGACATTGCCGACAATTTGTAGTTTGGATGCACGATAACGCGCCATGCGAATTTGCGCCCACGGCGTTGCTAGGCCAAATGTCAACATAATCGCAATGATATTAGAAAAATACAGCCAGATAAAATCGCGCGCACGCAAGTTGCTGCTAAATGACAGCTTATCCAGTGTCGTGTTATTCCAAACTAAATTACCTACACGGGCTTGCAAGTAGCCTACAAAGGCAAAAATAAACAGGATATACACCAAAGACCCTAACAATATCCCTATCAACATGGCAGGGTTTTTCATCCATTCGAGCATTTTAGCATCTTGCTCTCGCTGATTTTCTTGCATGATTTGTTCTGGCGTTTTATCTTCTTGCGTAGTCTCTTGCTCCATAGCCTCAGCTTGCACTTCCTCGCTCATATCGGCCTGTGCTGCCATTTCATCTTGAATGATCTGTAATTCCTCGGGTGACACAGAAGGCATATCTTCCTCCTGCTCTGCAGTTGTAGCTTCTGCTTGAGATTCTATTGGCGCAGAATTTTCATCTAAAAACACGCGTTCCACTGGTTTAATTTCTACTGGCGCTTCGTTTGCGGCTAATATCATTTTAGGTGTTTGATTCACCGTGGCAAAAGCGGCAAAACCTGCTGGCATTGTTAGTTGAGCTTGCGGCGCTGCTTTGGCTTTGTTCAAGTAGCCATGATAAGCAGGGATAGCAATGGCGGCAATAATACCAATAATAGCAATAAAAACGGGCAGGACCATGGCAATAAAGTAAACTTTATAATATTTTTTCACTACAGGTTGCATGCCGAATTGACTTAATCCAAACCGATGATTATTAACAAAGAATTGGCTTTTTTCATGTGCAACGTAAGGCATAATTAAGCCCAAAGTGGGAATGAATAATAAAGGCAAGCCGATAAAAACTTTTATTGCCTGTCCAATACTACCAACAAAGTCAAAACGTAAGCCGCAATGGCTGGTATTACGCGCATTAAAAAGTGAGCCGTGTACCACCAACCATGGCAAAACTATAAAAAAAATCAACAAAAATACAGCGGGCAAAGCAGGATGAATACTTGCGCTGATGCCATAAGCAATAAAAAAGGCCACCGCAATTATGCGACCTTTTAAAATTGAAATGGGTTTGGCGTGATAATCAAAGCCGACATTGTCAATTAACGTATTGTTATAAAAATACTTTTTGCGGCGCACTTTGGCCCATGCCGAATAAATACCGAGGGTAATTAAGCTGAGCAATAGATTTACCATCCAAATACCAAAATATTCTGAAGCTTTACCCTGAAAAATGACGGGCGTTGTTTTTTTACTTAAAACTGCTTGATTTATAATGTCCATTTATATATTTTTACCTCTGTTTTTAATTATTAACTGCTAATTAAAGTGTACCCGATTTGTGCGTTTTGGTATATTTGAGTCTTTTAGCTAGAATCAATTGAAACTACCTCACTTTTCTTTACCAAACTTTACTCTACCCAACTTGGGCAGCTTATGGATGCTAGTGGCCGCGCTGGGCTTTGCCATTATGAGCACGCTAGTCAAAATTGGTGCGGCTAAATTTACCAGTGCAGAGCTGGTGTTTTATCGCTCAGCTTTTGGTTTGCTAGTAATTTACGGTTATATTTTTGCTAAAAAATTACCACTAAAAACGCCAGTTATGGCCAAGCAAATGTCGCGCGGTGTAGTTGGCTTTGCTTCACTTGTTTTATTTTTTTACGCCATCGCACACTTACCTTTAGCAACAGCGATTACGCTTAACTACACCTCGCCTTTGTTTTTAGCGCTTTTCATGCCGTTTTTGTTACGTCACGAACATAAAAAGAGTGTGTCTAAAAAGGGTTTATACATTGCCGTAGTGTTGGGTTTTATCGGCGTGTTAATGCTTCTAAAACCCACGTTAAACAGTGAAGATGCCCTAGCAGGCGCTATGGGATTGCTTTCTGGCATAGGTGCAGCGCTGGCTTATGTGCACGTAAAACAGCTTGGTAACGTGAATGAGCCCGATTGGCGCACGGTGTTTTACTTTACGCTAATTTCTACCATTGGCGCGGGCGCATGGATGCTAGTGCAAGATTTCACACCAGTTGCTTTGAGCGATTTAGCTTTGCTGGTTGGATTGGGCGTATCTTCAACCATTGCCCAGCTTGCCTTAACGCGCGCTTACCGCACTGGCAACACGCTCACGGTAGCAAGCTTGGCTTATGTCACAGTGGTACTTGCCAGCTTATTCGGCGTTTTGTTATGGCAAGAACAGCTTTCGTTTTCTGAATGGTTAGCGATTGCCTTAATCATTTTAAGCAGTATTATTAGCGTAAATGCAACAACCGCTTCTTCGCAAACCACAAAATAATGTGGTTACGCATGTTCAAAACCACAAACCAACAGATAACTCAATAAAGGCACTAGACATTTTAATGGCTTAGCAGTAATGTAGACTTTCCGCGTTACAAACGTAGGCTTAAGTTTTAATGTTTAAGTTTTTTATAATTTTTAGATATATTGCGCTATTAGCGACTTTTTGCCTGCTAAGCGGTTGCTTGGGTGGCACAATTGCGCAACAGATCGCGCGCTCTATCGCCACCAGCGTGGCAGATAAAGTCATGGCTAGGGCGATGGATGTGGACGAAGATGAAGATTATAGTGAAGCGCAATACACAGCAGCCGCAAACACTAGTGCGCAAAATAACGTTCTACAAAAAACTGCTTTGCAAGGCCCAGCCTCACAAAATGCTGCCTTAAAAAATCACGCTAAACAAATTATACCGCTGCAAGATACTGCACCAGATCCTTACAAAGTTGCGTTTGTTAATGCTGCATTTGAAGAAATTAAGCCCGTTGCAGAGCCATTGCCACAGCAGCTTGCCGAAGTAGAAACCCCGATACAGGTGATTCAAGGCAACCAATTGGTGCGGGTTGAGCTTTTTAATTTGCTGATTGGTGAAGAAAAAAATGCCATCTATGAAAACGCACGTATTATGGGTGCGACCAGCTTGCCGCAAAAACGTGAATGGCAAAGTTGGGGTGTTGGTACTGGCGCGATTCAGGGAGCAGTACAGAAAGATAAGAAATTAATTACCTTTTTAATTCCACCAGAGTTTGGCAAGCTACCGAGTGGAACCGTCGCGGTGGTCGAGCTGGCAAGCCCTGGCGAGCTTAATGTGGCACGTTATAAGGCAAATTAATCAATTTCTTGTCATTCTGACGTAAATCAGAATCTCGCCCAATTATAAGATTGCGGGTCACGCCCGCAATGACAGTACTTATCTTAGAAGATAACTTAAGGCTCTAGCAAGCCGCTACGCATCGCAATCAAGGCTATCTCAGCCGAATTATTGGCGTTTAATTTCTGTTTAATGTTGTATAAATGCGTACCCACAGTGCGCGGGCTTAAAAACAAGTTTTCTGCAATTTCATTGGTGGTTTTACCTTTTGCCAGCGACATAAATACTTCAAACTCGCGCTCGCTAAGCACATCCACTGGGCTTTGCGTGCCCGATAATTGTTGTATGGCCATTTGCTG
The DNA here is from genome assembly GCA_031364385.1 of Methylotenera sp. GTDB lineage: Bacteria > Pseudomonadota > Gammaproteobacteria > Burkholderiales > Methylophilaceae > Methylotenera_A. Next base: position 2,170 of record JANLWF010000171.1, on the reverse strand, counting down.
CGCCACACCCGCCTCGATATACTTTTTACCAGCAGCCACCATGTGAATGGCTTTAATTAATTCCTCTGCGGCGCTGCGTTTAGTTAAATAGCCCATCGCGCCAGCATTCAACACCCGCTTGGGGTGTACCGAATCTTCATGCGCGGATAACACCAAAATTTTAGCGCTGCTATCTTTGGCTAAAATACGCTCAATCGCCTCCAACCCGCCCATGCCTGGCATGGTAATATCCATCACCACCACATTGGGCTTGTGCTCCATATATGCTTTAATGGCCGTTTCGCCATTTTCAGCTTCTGCAATCACTTTAATATCCAAAGCTGTTTCCAGCAACATTTTAAAGCCCATGCGTACTACTGCGTGGTCATCAACTAGCATCACATTAATTTGGCTCATTTGTTACTTAATCCTCTGCTTGTGTTTTATCTATGGTGACGGCTTGCGGAATATTAATATAAATCGTCGTACCCCTGTTGTTTGGTTTGGCTTTTAATTCCGAATCCACATTAAAACTGCCTTTAAAGCTCTGTACCCGCTCGCGCATGCCCAGCAAACCAAAGTGGTTAGATTGATCTACATCATGAATATCCATGCCTTTGCCATCATCTTTAATGGTAAGCTCAAGCGCGCCAGTTTTAGTGGTGTTTAAGCTAATTTCAATATTTTTTGCCTCGGCATGTTTAATAGCATTATTCATCGATTCTTGCACAATGCGGTAAATATTAATATTTAAGCTCTCACCTAAAGACGCTAACTTGCCCGATAAATTCAAACTAATATTCAAGCCTGGGTGCTGATTTTGCAAGCTATTCACGGTGTCTTTTAGCGTTTCGGCCAAACCTAAATTGTCTAGCGAGCCTGGTCGCAACTGGCGAATAATATTGTGCATACCATCGTAGATATGATTCGCGGCGGCAACAATGGTTTGCGCATGGCTTGAAATATCGGGCGAATTATTTTTAGTTTTATTAGCAATTGTCACCGCAAAAGTTTTAATCGCCGTCACATATTGGCCAAGCTCGTCGTGCAGCTCGCGTGCTAGGCTTCGGCGCTCATCTTCAATATGGCTTTGTATTAACGCCGTTAATTGACGGTTTTCTTCTAACTCGCGCTCTGCTGCCAGCGATTCTGCCATACGGTTTAAGCTGTGCCCAATGCGATCAAATTCGGGCAGATCAAAGTTTGGCAAACGCGTCGTTAAATCGCCCTTCTCCATATTGTTAATAGCCTTTAACATGGGCTTTAAAGGCTGTAACCAATGCCCCAGCATCCAATATACAGCCACATTTAACAATATAAAAAAGCCCAAGCCAATCCACAATAAAACTTGTAATTTGCGCCAAGCCTCGCGAATACCACCTGCTGGATTAGGCTCAATCACCAATTTGCCATATCTAATCAGGCGCGTGACAGATTTTTCTTGCGGGTCTAGCATGTTATAAAACCAGTCAGGAGGGTTTTGGTTAGCCCGGTATTTGGATGGTGGTGATTGATATATCAAGCCACCATTTAAGTTGTATAAAGAAATCTCGTTGCCGCGCACATGGCCAAGATGCTGTAAAAAGCGGCGCATTACATCGTGCGTATAGCCCCATTCTGGGTTTTGTATTGAACTTACAACCACCGTATCTAGCAGCTGGGCGGTTACCCGCGTTGCGGCTTCTACGCCTTCTTGAATGGATGCTTTATTGCCACGCAGTATCATCGATGCAACTGCTATCATAAACAGCAGCAGCAAAGCAGTGATGAGTAGATTTAAGCGAAGGCGTAGGCTCATACTTGAATTATAGCTAAATTCTTAACTTGCAGTTACAACTCAAGCCTACAAAACATCTAATGGACTACCAACACCACGCCCACCTTTATTCAAAACATGCGTATAAATCATGGTGGTGCTTAAATCACTATGCCCCAGCAGCTCTTGCAAGGTGCGAATATCGTAACCGCCCGCCAGCAAATGCGTAGCAAAGCTGTGGCGCAGCGTGTGCGGCGTGGCTAGCTTAACAATACCCGCCAACTTAACCGCCTTTTTTACGGCGCGTTGCACGGTTTTTTCATCGGCATGATGACGACGAATTACTTTTGGTCTAGGGTCAACCGATAATTTAACAGACGGAAAACAATATTGCCAAGCCCAATCGCGCCCAGCGCTGGGGTATTTTCTATCTAA
>JANLWF010000151.1:0-2599 GCA_031364385.1 Methylotenera sp. | reverse complement strand
ACGCATTGTTGAGCCATGCCAGCTTGCTTTTGCAGCTCGCGCCCCATCAGCAAATTAAATTTTTGGTCGGTGCCGCCCAGCTCAACATCGGCTTTAAGCGCGACAGAATCGTAGCCTTGTAGCAGCGGATACATGAATTCGTGAATGGCAATCGGCTGATTACTTTTAAAACGTTTACTAAAGTCATCACGCTCTAGCATGCGCGCCACAGTGAGGCTGGATGCGAGTTTGAGCATGCCTGCTGCGCCCAGTTCTGTGAGCCAGCTTGAGTTAAACACGATTTCGGTTTTATCTTTATCTAAAATTTTAAATACTTGGCTGGCGTACGATTTGGCGTTTTCTGCAACTTGTTCTTTAGTAAGCGGCGGGCGCGTGGCGCTTTTGCCCGTGGGGTCGCCAATCATGCCCGTGAAATCGCCTATGAGGAACAAAACGTGATGCCCGAGGTCTTGAAAGTGACGCAGTTTGTTAATCAGCACCGTATGCCCAAGATGCAAGTCTGGTGCGGTGGGGTCGAAGCCTGCTTTGATGCGCAAAGGCTCACCAGACTTAATACTCATGCGTAGCTTTTCGATGAGTTCAGCCTCAATTAGCAGCTCGTCACTGCCGCGTTTAATAATAGCTAATGTTTGATCAAGCTCTGTTTTCACAGTGTTTTTCCAATAACTTAGGTTGTTTTATAGGGTAGAAAGGATGCAGTTTTTTACAATTTGTTACTTTTTGTTGATTTAACTTTTCTGTTACTATGTGCTTACATTGAAGCACTTGGGCTGTTATCGGTCATTTTATATGTATCAAGGCGATAAAAAATCTAAGTTTTCTATTTTAACGCAAAACAAATTTCGGTGGGTTTTAGTTGCATTTCTGCTGCCTATTTTTGGCGTAGTTGCGGCATTTGCCCCAACATCCACAGGTGATTCCCGCCATTTAAAAGTAAAAACCATCGTACAAGAGGTTACTTTGCCATTACAGGTTAGCTCGGCGGCTCTTCACGAGGATTTTTGGCAAGTTGACCAGGTGCGACGTGATGACACGCTTGGCAGTTTGTTTAAGCGCATGACGATTCGCGATGCAGATGCGATTAAATTTTTAATGTTAAGTCCCGATGCACGCGCTATCAACACGCAGCTTATGCCTGGGCATACGCTTGAAATTAAAACCAATTTAGAAGGTAAATTGCTGCATTTAGAGTACGAGCTGGATGCCGAGAACATTTTGGTGGCTGGCCTTACACCTGATGGCTATCAAGTAGCGACACAAAAACTGGTGTTACAAAATCACCATGTTTTAAAATCGGCCACTATTCAAAATAGCTTGTTCGGTGCGACTGATGATGCGGGTATTCCTGACCAAATCGCGCTGCAAATTGCTGAGATCTTCTCGGGAGAGATTGATTTTCACGATGATTTGCGGCCTGGTGATCAGTTTAATGTGATTTATGAAGCGTTTTATAACGCTGGCGAGCTGATGAAGACAGGCGATGTGCTTGCAGTTGAATTTGTGAATAAAGGTGAAAAACATCAAGCCGTGCATTTTGGCGAGGCTGAAGGAAAATTTGCCTATTACACACCTGATGGCAAAAGTTTACACAAATCGTTTTTGCGCTCCCCACTTGAATTCACGCGCATAAGCTCCAGTTTTAATGCGGGGCGTTTTCACCCCATTTTGCACCGTTTTAAAGCACATAAAGGTGTAGATTTAGCAGCCCCAACAGGCACGCGGGTTAAGGCTTCTGGCGAAGGTATAGTAGATTTTGCAGGACGAAAAGGCGGCTACGGCAACATGATTATACTGAAGCATGAAAATGGCATCAGCACAGTATACGGTCATTTATCTGGCTTTGCAGCTGGTTTGCGCAAAGGTCAACATGTTGAGCAAGGCGATATTATTGGTTATGTGGGCATGACAGGATTGGCCACTGGGCCGCACTTGCATTACGAATTTTTGGTTGATAAAGTGCATCGCGATCCGATGACGGTGGCTTTACCCACTATTATTCCTATTGATGCAAAATACAAAAAAGAATTTGATGCGATAAGCTTAGACTACATGGCAAAAATCGAGATGCTGAATCGCAGCCAAGTCGCTGCAAAAGATTAACTCAGAAAATCAGTCAGTTAGGAAAACCAGCAATGCAATTATTTATCGGCATTATGTCTGGCACCAGTTTGGATGGCGTGGATGTTGCGCTAGCGTCGTTTGAAGGGCTAACAGTAGAAATTACAAGCTGCCAATTAATCGCCACGCACTTTTTACCCTACCCAGCAGCCCTTAAATCAGAATTATTAACCCTGCACGAACCCATCCATAACGAGCTGGAATCATCTACCATGATGGGCAACAGGCTAGCGATGCTTTATGCCGATGCTGTTAACGCGCTACTGAAATCTGCACAAAAAAAAGCCAGTGAAATTACCGCGATTGGCTGCCACGGCCAAACTATTCGGCATAGGCCCCAGTTTGGAGATGGGATTGGGTTTACCCTGCAAATTGGCAACGCGGCTTTATTGGCTGAACTGACTGACATTACCGTAATTGCAGACTTTAGAAGCCGCGACATCGCCGCAGGCGGCCAAGGTGCACCGCTGGTGCCTGCGTT
>JANLWF010000145.1:0-4057 GCA_031364385.1 Methylotenera sp. | reverse complement strand
CTCACATCCGAAGTCGCATTATCGTACTCGCGCTGACTAATGGATTGTGTAGCGAGTAAATCTTTTAAACGGCTAGATTCGCGCGAGGTTTGTGTAATGCGTGCGCCCTGCCCAGCAGCAGCAGCTTTGGCTTGGGTTAGCGCAATTTGAAATGGCGCTGGATCAAGTTGAAACATCACCTGCCCCGCCTTGACTGGTGCGCCTTCTTCAAATAGTTTTTTGAGAATAATGCCACCTACACGCGGACGCACTTCCACCTCGCTAGCACCTTCTGTCTGCGCAACCGCCTCCACGCTCATTGGCACCGATGTAGCTTGTGCGGTAATGACACTCACAGGCATGGGCGGCATAGTAGGCTGTGCAGATGATGCCGCATCTGATTTTTTATCACACGCAGTGACAAAACAAGCCAACAGAAAGCCAATTGTTATCAATCTAACATTCATAAAAATCTTTCAAAAGCATAAATTTACTAATTAATACAACAAGCTACTTGCATTATTGATAGTGCTAATGCATTATAACTTCAACAATACTGTTATCCATGACAATTTTATGAAAAAAACGGTTAAACAACTAGGTTTTATATGATTCTAACAGGCGAAATATACGGCAAACAAACGGCCGCAAAATTTGTAATGTACAACGTACTAAAAGCAGCAAAAGGCATCATCACATTACAAAATATCGATAACCCACTCAGCCTATTTGAGACCACCGCACAAAAATTAGTTTCATCGGGTTACGTACGCATCAGCCAAACGCCTTATATTAATACTGAAATCACGGGTGCAAAAAAGAAAAAGGTAGCTAAAAAACCCACACGATGCCCATACACTTTCGACTTTTTAGAAGCCCGTGCCGATAGCGAGCGCCCTGCACCTGAATTGCCTGATTTATTTACTGCTTAAGCCTTCGCGGCAAATTCGGCCACGCGCGCACCCAATAGCCGCGCGGTCTCCAAGTCCCCTTTATTCACTTCATCAGGCGAAGAATCGCTAGGTGATGTCATCAGTGCACCACCAAAACCACCCACATAATTCACATCACCGTGCTTAGCGGCCTTGGTATTGGCTGGCATCAAACCCGTGCCAACCCATACGCCAGAATGTTGCATGGCGAGCGTAACAAAATATTGAATCGTCGAAAATTTATCGCCGTTCATAGTGGCAGAATTGGTAAAGCCCGCAAAAATCTTGTTTTTCCACGCTTGTGTAAACCACTTGGCCGAACTGGCATCAGCAAACTTTTTAAATTGCCAACTCGCAGCGCCCATATAAGTGGGTGAACCCATAATAATCGCTTTTGCGGCATCTAGCTTTGTCCAATCAGCCTCAGTGATATCGCCATGCGCGTCAATCGCGATTAAATCGGCCTTCGCGCCCGCAGCTACTGCCGCTGCTTGTTTTGTTGTGTGGCCGTAACCACTGTGGTAAATCACTACAACTGATGTCATTTTAGTGCCTTCTGGTTATTTAAAGATTGATTCAGCGCATCGTATCAGCTATAGTCACTAAAAGTAAGTAGGCACTTAAATGTCATATAGGTACTTTATGGATACTATTGAAAAAACTCAAACAGAAACACTACCAAAACCCCAAGCTTGCGCGTTTAGCTCTATTTGCCCGACGCGTTTGGTGTTGAACCGAATCGCTGATAAATGGACGGTACTGGTGGTAATTTTGCTGCAAGATGGCACCAAGCGTTTTAGTCATTTACAACGCGAAATTGGCGGTATTTCACAAAAAATGCTCACACAAACTCTGCGTAATTTAGAGCGCGATGGCCTTGTAAGCCGCACTGTGTATGCCACCGTGCCACCAAAAGTGGAATACAACCTCACGCAACTTGGGCACACGCTAAAGGATTTGTTGTACGCCATTAAAACATGGTCGGAAGCTAATATTGAAGCGGTGTTGAGCGCGCAGAATACTTACGACGCAATTAACCAAAAGTAATTTCCTCTTCTGTCATTCCCGCGAAGGCGGGAATGACAGAGTAAGTATATGGAAGACTTGCTGAACAGCCACAATGACGGCATTCGCATGGTTTTGACGTCAATTCCCCTGCTGCCGCGCCGAGCATCGCAGGTAAAGCGGGAGTTTTCAGCGAGGACTGTCTGAGCGCTGAAAGCGCGAGTTCCGCAGCGCCCAACTTTTTAAAACAGCGCAGGAAACAAACGGCAGGGGGTGCTCTTTTCTTTGGTTACTTTCTTTTGAGCAAGCAAAAGAAAGTCACTCGCCTAGAGGCGAAAAACCTTTAACCTATTTATCTATTGCTGCCAGCTAGTAATTTTTCCATTTTCAGAGTAAACGTACGCATCCCCAAAATATATGTGTTGTATATGCACACCCCAAGACCCTACTGATTCACTCTCTCTATAAGGTTTTCCATAAGAAGCATAAAGATTACAAACAGAATTTCGGAGTTTAATCTCTTGTTTCTTAATAAGTCGATCCTCTACTTTTAACTTCCTAGCTTTTAGTTCTTTTCTAAATAGCTGTAGGTCGTCCTTGACACTAATAAGGTAAGATTCATTCTCACCTCTAAGTACCTTACCGTAATTTACGCAGAGCATTTTGTCATCATAAATTTTCATCCCAATTTTAGGGAAATCATTTAACTCGCGTTCATGCTCATCTTTTTCCTCGGTAGTCTTAGTATCAAGCTTTTTACACTCTTTACCACCAGACTCGTCTGAATGATAAGTAACTTGATTATTATCATCTTTACATATATATATTCCTGCTGTCGCCATAGAACTAAAAAATAACGACCACAAAACATTTGCAACTATTAATAATAATTCTTTTCTCCACAGCATACATGCCCTTTTGTTAACTAATTAATCGTGCCTCGGTGGCCCGCCCCTCAAATCGTGCCCATCCGCACTATAAATCTCCACTTCCACAAAATCCCCAGGCGTTAAACCTTCGGCATCTTCCATATACACCACGCCATCAATCTCTGGCGCATCGGCTTTGGTGCGGCCAATGGCTTCAAAATTGCCTTCGCTATCTTGCACAATTTCATCAACCAACACGGTTTGCATGCTGCCAATTTTGTGGTGTAACTTTGCCGCGCTAATGCGTTCTTGCACTTGCATAAATCGCGCTAAGCGTTCTTCTTTGACTTCTTGCGGCACATGGTCGGGCAGTTCATTGGCTTTTGCGCCATCGACCGCACTGTAGGTAAAGCAGCCTACGCGGTCTAGCTGTGCTTCTTCTAAAAAATCGAGCAGCATTTTAAAGTCGTCTTCGGTTTCACCTGGAAAGCCGGCAATAAACGTACTTCTAACCGTAATATCTGGGCAAATTTCGCGCCAAGCTTTGATTCTAGCCAAGTTGTTTTCGGCATGGGCTGGACGTTTCATGGCTTTTAAAATGCGCGGGCTGGCGTGTTGAAACGGCACATCCAAATAGGGCAAAATCAGGCCATCGGCCATTAGCGGAATCACTTCATCCACATGCGGGTATGGGTAAACGTAATGCAGGCGCGTCCACACGCTTAGCTCGCTTAGCGCTTGGCATAGCTCGGTCATGCGTGTTTTGACTGGGCGGCCGTTCCAAAAGCCTGGGCGATATTTCACGTCCACACCATAAGCCGAAGTATCTTGCGAGATGACTAAAATCTCGCTAACACCAGCATTCACAAGATTTTCCGCCTCGTTCATGACCTCACCAATCGGGCGGCTGACTAAATCGCCACGCATACTGGGAATAATGCAGAAGCTGCAACGGTGATTACAACCTTCTGAAATTTTTAAATAAGCGTAATGAGCGGGCGTAAGGCGTATGCCTTGTGGCGGCACGAGGTCTATGAACGGCTCGTGCAATTTGGGTAAATTGGCGTGTACGGCGGTCATCACCTCTTCTAATGCATGTGGGCCAGTCACCGCCAGCACGCTAGGGTGCGCGTTAATCACCACATCTTTTTTTACGCCTAAACAGCCAGTCACAATCACTTTGCCATTTTTTTGTAGCGCTTCGCCAATTGCGTCGAGCGATTCTTGCACGGCGGAATCGATAAAGCCGCAGGTGTTGACGACGACTAAATC
>JANLWF010000110.1:0-3644 GCA_031364385.1 Methylotenera sp. | reverse complement strand
GCTTTAACCAATCGGTGAAATGTTGAGTATTCCCAATCCGCCACTTGTTTAGCCAAGCCATGTTTTAAAGGGTTGATATGCACATAATCCATATGTGCTTGATAATCTGCCTCATTTTTAATTAAATGCTCCCAATAACGGCGTTGCCATATTCCCCGCTCGCCTCTTTTAATGCGCACATCAGAGCGATATTCAGTTTTAGGGATGGCTTTTGAAAAGCCAGATTTAATCAGCCGCAAACGCAATGCAAAATCCACATCATCAGGCGGCAATTCAATCACACAATGAAAATGCTCAGGCAACACCACCCAACCGTGAATAATAAAAGGATGGGAATTTTTAACTTTTTTAACCACATTTCTTAAAATATCAATGTGTTTAACAAGCAAATTGTTATCGCGACGTTGTAGCAAATTTACCGTAAAAAAATAAGTGCCCCCTGCGTGCCAAGCGCGACGATAATCCATATAAATTCCAAGCCAAAGTAAATAGAACAACAATTATTGTAGAGCCTGTCCTCGAATGTTTTAATCGGGGAGCGTATTAGCAAAGCGTAATACGCCGAAAGCAAAAAGATTCTTACGGCGCAATGCGCTTCGCTTATTGTCGCCCTACCTCGGATTGCGGGCTACGCTTGCTTTATTTATTGTTTATTTTTACGCTGTTCAAAAAAGTTTTTGAGCAAGCTGTCTGTCACTTCATCATTCGGTTTTTTTTGCACTTCATATAATGCATTCATTCTCTTTAGCAGGCCTTGGGGGAAATCAATTTGATGCTCCACTTTTATTTCTTCTTTTTTAATTTTGCCATGGCGATATTTTTCGTAGTCATTAAAATTGATAAAATCCATATGCACTCCAGGCTTCTCTGCATATTCAGCTGCAGCTTTCGTGGGGCACAAACCAGCTCCTATCCAACTGATTAGCCCAATGCCCTCTTGAAATTCTCGATTAAAGTAAGCAACATATCCCCCAGCTTGATTAGACTTGCCGTATTTAAAGATTCCTCCACCCCAAGGCCCTGCCTCTGGCGGAGGTAGATCCTTTGCCAATTCTTTGGGTGGGGTTTCCAAAAATCTACTAGAAGTTAAGCCTTGTACTCGGTTTTCTTTAATGATTTCTGGCCTAATCCAAGAGGGCATTAGAATTTTATTATCGTAGTACACATCCATCTGACAGTTGAGTGGTTTCCAGCAGCTATCTTCTTTTTTACCATAGCCGCACATCGTGTAGCCAACAGTAGTCATGCGCCAAGCCACAGCCAGCGCGCCCTTCAACTCGGGTTCCACCCATTGTTTTGGCATACGAAAACGTTCAGCAAACTCTTTGGTATAACCCCACGTCCATGGGTCTAAAATATAGGGCTTGGGATGCCTAAATGTGTAACGATCTTCATAGGTCGAGTGCATTACTTTATCTTCGTAGCTTCTTTGATCCCATGGCGTATTATTGACTTCGTCAGTTGTAGATAAAGCCGAATCTGCAAAGCTACTAAGGCTTATTTGCATTAAAACTAAAATTACAAAAAATTTGATTGTTTTCAAGTTAGTTACTCCTTATGTTAACCACGGATAGCCAATACCTATAAATAATCACTCTTTGAATTAAACTTGTGTGAATCATATTTCCACTTTTTCTTCGTTACTCGAGAGCCCCGTTTGGGTATTTTTCATATTTGTTGCCTCTTTCCCTAATATCACCGCCTCATCTACTTGCAAGCCTTTAGGCAGTTGATGTGTGATGAAGAGAATGGTGACTTTGCCTTTCAGTTTATTCACCGTCTGTGCAAAGTGTTCAGCGGTTTGGGTATCAAGGTTTGATACAGCTTCATCGAATATCAGTACTTTGGGTTGTTTGAGCAAGGCCCTGGCAATCGCAATGCGTTGCTTTTGCCCACCACTTAAGCCCGTGCCGTGTTCACCCACTACAGTTTGGTAGCCTTGCGGGAGCTTCTCGATGGTGGTGTGGATTTCTGCCAGTTGGCAAGCTTGAATAATTTGCTCAAAGCTGGCATGTGGGTTGGCAAGTATTAAGTTATCGTAAATCGTACCTGCGAACAAAGTGGTTTCTTGTGGCACTACACCAAAGTGATTTCTAAGCTCATTAGCAGCAAGGTAGCTGATGTCTTGCCCATTCAGTTTAATGTTGCCTTGTTGGGGTCTGTAAAAACCTAGTAAGAGTTTAGCCAGTGTGCTTTTACCACAACCACTCGGCCCCATCACCAGTACACAATGCCCTGCTTGTATATTGAAGCTTAAGTTTTGATAGAGCCATGGCAGGTCATCGCCATATCTAAAGCCCAAGCCATCGACGGTGATATTGGTGGCTTGATTCACATTGGCACGGGTAGGAATCAGCGTCATCGGTTCTGCGGGGGCGTTCATCACATCACCAAGGCGCTTAACAGCGATATCGGTTTGTTGAAACTCTTGCCATAAACCCACTAAGCGCATCACAGGTTGCGACAACCTGCCAGAAAACATTTGAAAGGCGACTAGCATGCCTATGGTGAAGTTGATGTTATGCATGACTAGCCATGCGCCGACACAGAGAGAATAATTTTAATTTCATCAATGTAACTATAACAAACTTATCAGAAATCTGTAGAGCCTGTACTCGAATGTTTTAGTCGTGGATTGGCGTGAGCATAGCGCACCCATCCATGTGAGAGGTGTTGGGGTTCACAAACCCAATTCACTCCATGCTACTTACTGTGTTAAAATTCCGCCTTAAATTTAGCATTCACTTTTAAAGGAAATACCAGCATGTTTATTAGTAACGCATACGCAGCACCCGCCGCGCCAGGTGGTGATTTAATGAGTTTTTTGCCGATTATTTTTATTTTCGCTTTATTCTATTTCATGCTGATTCGCCCGCAAATGAAAGCGGCAAAATTGCAAAAATCCATGATAGACGCGCTTAAAGCAGGCGATGAAGTAGCCACTGCGGGCGGTGTGATTGGCAAAGTGACCAAAGTGGGCGACAACTATGTAAGCATTGAAATTGCAACTAATACGGTTGTTAATGTACAAAAACACACTGTGCAAACCATGTTGCCGCCTGGCACTATTAAATCAATCTAAAAAATCCAACTATTCAATAAAGTTACAATATGAATCGCTACCCTACCTGGAAATACATTCTTGTTGCTGTTGTTATTTTAATTGGCCTGTTGTACACCATCCCCAATTTTTATGGTGAATCGCCTGCGGTTCAAGTCTCGCCTGCTAAAGCTACACTTAAAGCCGACCCTGCGCTGCTTAAAAAAGTAGAGGCCACATTACAACTGGCCAACATTAAATTTAACGGCATATTTTTAGATGCCAACGGCGTGAAAGTGCGCTTTGATAATCCTGACGAGCAAATTAAGGCCAAAGATAAACTCATCGCCAACTTGGGTAAAGATTACTCTATTGCATTGAATTTACTATCTCAAACGCCGAACTGGTTGCTAGCGATTGGCGCGAAACCCATGTATTTGGGTTTGGATTTACGTGGCGGCGTGCACTTTTTGCTGCAAGTGGATATGAAAGCCGCGCTGGATAAGGCTGCCGAGGGTAGTGTGGGTGATTTCCGTACCAGTTTACGCCGCGAAAAAATCAATTATTTTGGTATTCAACGCGACGGTCAAAAAGTTGAAGTGAA
>JANLWF010000228.1:0-9688 GCA_031364385.1 Methylotenera sp. | reverse complement strand
GGAAAAGTTAAAAAGTAGCGCGACCAAGCAAGTAGTGCCAGGCCATGGGCCAGTCACTAAAGATTGGAAGCTCGCAGTTGAAAACGAACAGCGTTATTTAACTGCACTGCTCATGGATATCCGCGCCAGCATCAAAAAAGGTGAGAGTATGGAATCTGCCATGAATACGGCGGCGGCGAGTGAAAAGGATAAATGGCAGCTATTTGATATTGCTAACAGGCGTAATGTAAACATTATTTACCCTGCGTTAGAATGGGAGTAGCTACTTAAAAAACACTAATAATGCCATACAAGCCAATATCGATGAGGCTTATCAAGGCATTAAATTTGTGTTTAATAATCTATTTAAGCTTTATTTTTCTTGAGATTATCTAAACTAAAAGCGGTTTCAGGATGCAAATACAGCATGAGCAAACCACCCGCAATCGCTAAATATTGCAACACAGGCAGGTGTAGTAAAAATGAAATAATCACCGCATAAATCGCCATGAATAATGCGAAAAATTTGGTTTTGTAGCCCAAAAATAAAGCCAAGCCACCCATAAAGTTAACCAAAATAATCAGTGGTGCAAAAACCCCTGGCAAACCCAAACTGCCCAAGCCCATTTGATATTCTAAATAACCATTTGGGTTATTAAAAAAACCGTAAATGAGCATGATAATTTGTAATAAAAAGATTTGCGCGAGTAAAATACGTGCCAGTGCTGTTAAATAACGTTGCATAATTACCTTATAAATAATCTGAAAAATATTAGCCTGCATAATGCACCGAACAAGCCAAATTCGCAAGTATAGTCATAAGTGTCGCCATGAAGAAGCCGCCATTAACTAACGTTAAAATTACGCAAGTGAGTTGGCACGAGGCAGAAAATTATTTGCGTGAAGTGAGGCAGGTGGTTTTTGTAGAAGAGCAAGCCGTTTCGCCAGATTTTGAGTGGGATGAACTAGACGCAAGCGCCATACACCTATTGGCGCTGTTTGATAATCAACCCATTGCATGCTTGCGGATAATTGATTGTCACAAAATTGGTCGTATGGCAGTGCTTAAAGAATGGCGTGGCAGGGGGCTGGGAGCCGCTTTGCTGCAAGAGGCAATTAAAATATGCAAAGCACACGGCAGTAAAAGTATGCATTTATCTGCACAAACCCATGCGATTGAATTTTATCGCAAAGCTGGTTTCAAAATAACGAGCGTAGAATACTGCGATGTGCAGATTCCGCATGTGGATATGCAGCTAGATTTAAATTAAAGCTTTGTAATTAAATTGATACTTAAACCAAGCATTTGCTAAAATAGCGTTTTAATTTTTTAAACTAATCGAGATCATTATGTCAAAAATCATATTTAAAGCAGGCGAAGCTACCGTTTACACCGAGGGTAAAGATGTGACGGCCGCCATGCCAGAAATTTTAATCGGCAGTGTGGATGGCCCAGTGGGTGCGGCATTTGCTAATTTAATGGCGCAAAGCAAAGGCCACACAGCGATGTTTGCGGTGCGCGATATCAATCAACTCGTGCGCCCTGCTTGCATGATGGCGCCAAAAGTTACCTTAAAAGGCAGTACCGATGTTGGCTTGTTTGGCGGAGTGGTACAAGCCGCCGCCGCCGACGCGATTTTAGATTGTGTGATTGAGGGCATTATTCCTAAAGACCAAGTCAACGATTTATGCATGATTAGCTTGGTGTGGATAGACCCAGGCTGCATTGCCCTAGAAAAAGAAGGCAAATTAGACAAAGCCGATATGTACAAAAATAACTACGATGCGACCAAGCTTGCCATTAAACGTGCGCTGAACGATGAGCCTAGTATCGATGAGCTGATTGCCAATCGCCACAAAATCAAACATTGCATGTGGGAAGAGTCTTGGGATCAGAAGTAAGCAACAATGAGTAAAGTGCCACAGCGGTTGACAAAGTTCGCTCAAGATTTATGATATAGACAAGTAAACGAAATTCGGAGGAATTATGGCTGAACATAATGTATGCATGGAAGCTTTTGAGCGGCTTTGCGCGGATGTGAATACTGACAAAAAATCTGCGATTGATGAATCAGATTACTGGCTGTTTGAACTAGGTTTTAGGTCGGCGATTGAGGAGTTGCTTTCAATCGCTGATGCGGGCTCGCAAAGTAGGAAATTTGTATCGCCGCGTTTTCAAATGTTGGCGGATAAGATATTAGATTCTCATTTGCATTAAAAAGCCATTATTTTAAGCCGACTAGTTCGGCTTTTTTATTGCTTAATTTTGTAAGGTTGTGGTTATTTAAACGACCAATAAGTAATGTCATGAAAAAAAGTGAATATGACTACAAAATCAAGAAGAAGGTTTTTAATTGCCGCAGCGCTGTTGCCAGTTGCCACGATTATTCCAATAAAAGCACTTGCCGCTACTGGCAAAATTCACGAAATTGAAGGCGATGTTTTTATTAATCAAGCCAAGATAAATAGCGCATCGCTTATTAAAAATGGCGACGAAATTGTCGTTTCTAAAGATAGTAAGCTAGTGTTTAGCCTAGGTGAAGATGCTTTTTTAGTGCGCGGGGGCACCACTCTGCAGGTGTATTCTGACCATGATAGTTTACTGGTGACAGCCTTAAGATTAGTTACTGGGGGGATGCTTGGCGTATTTGCAAAAAGAAAAATCACCACTCGCATTTATACAAATACTGCAACCATAGGCGTTAGAGGAACGGCCGTGTATGCCGCGGTGACAAAAGACAAGTTGTACACTTGTACCTGTTATGGGCATACCGATTTAATTATTGGATTAGAGCGCGAGGATGTAATTTCTAAGCATCATAATGCGCATGTGGTCACAACAAACGGTAGTGGTAATGCGCAAATGAAGGCGTTTGAGGTGATAGATCACACTGATGACGAGCTTAGAATGTTGGAAGCTTTAGTCGGCAGAAAACCAAGCTTTGATAGCTAGTTTTGATTATTGTTTTTGAGTGTTTTGAGCTGCAATAAAATTTTCCGTATCGGCGTAGGTATGGCCGCGCCAATCGCGTCATCAATCGGTAACCAAATTTTGCCAGCTTCGTTCACTTGCAGGTTTGTTTTGCTCATATAGACCAGTTGCGGCGTAATGTGCAGTTTAAAATGCGTAAAAGTGTGCGTAAGTTTGCTTAATGGTGACGCATCAATGGGCACATCATTCACCTCTGGAAAGCTCCACAAGCCACCCCAAATGCCCACTGGTGGGCGTTTTTCTAGCATCACCTCATCGCCATTCATAAACACCAGCATGGTTGTACTTTTCTCGGGGATTATTTTACGCGGTTTTGGCGTTGGTAATGCGCTGACTAAATTGTTAGCTAAAGCCTCACAGCTAGTATTGACAGGGCAGACAGCGCAGTTTGGTTTGCTACGCGTGCAAAGTGTTGCGCCTAAATCCATTAAGCCTTGCGTATAAGCAATTGCACTTGCAGTTTGATTGAAGCCAGTAGGGTTTTCGCGCACTGCAATTTTCCACATCGCTTGCTCAATTTTCGGCGCACTTGGCCAGCCCGCAATATTAAAATATCGCGCAAAAACGCGCTTCACGTTGCCGTCTAATATGGGCTGTGGTGCGTTTAAGGCAAAGGTAGAAATAGCGGCGGCGGTAGAGCGGCCAATACCAGGCAAGCTTAAAATATCATCAAATTGGGTGGGGAAAACGCCAGCAAATTTATCCACAATTTTTTGTGCCGCATGGTGCAAATTGCGCGCGCGTGAATAATAACCAAGCCCACTCCAACTTTGCAAAACATCTTCTTGGCTGGCGTTAGCAAGTGCCACAATCCTGGGGAAGCGCTGCATGAATTTGGCGTAGTAGCCAATTACGGCGGCCACTTGTGTTTGTTGCAGCATGATTTCTGATACCCAAATGGCGTAGGGGTCATGCGTATTTTGCCAAGGCAAATCATGGCGACCATGTCGCTTTTGCCAATTGATAATGGCTTCTGCAAAATTGCCAGTCATATTAAAACTTAAGCAAATTCTTCAGTTTTTGCTCGGCTTTTTCTTTGGCTTGCTCTTCTAGTGATTTGGCAGGCTCGGCAGGCGCTACTGGCGCGGCCTCCTTTCCAGCTGGCGCTGTGGGAGTGCCCTCTGCAGGTGCAGCTGTAGAGTTGGCTGAGGCAGGATTAGCAGGGTCAGCAGATTTTTTCTTACCTAACAAGCCTTTTAAACCTTCTATTTTATCGCCACCTAATAATTCTTTAACCGCAGCGCCTTTTTCGCCGCCTACTTTATCCAGCAATTTTGATTGCGCTAAAGCAGCGCCAATGGCCGCAAAGTCCATGCCAAATTTAGGGTTGGCAAATGTGCCAGTCACTTTTACAGGTATAGCAATGCCACTTAAATCATCCAGCTCTGCGCCACCTTGTCCCTTAAGCGATTTCACCACGGTAGGTTTGGCAACATAGTTAATTCTCTCATTACCAATATCTATTTCACCACGGCTATCGCCTTTGGCTAGGCGTAACACTGGCGCTTTCATGGCCAAATCTTCGTTGTGCGCAACACCATTTTTAATATCAAAGGTGGCAGTAAGCTCACTAAAGTCTGTTTTCTTGGTTTTATCTGCATTGGCATCTTTTTTTCCAATAATATTGATCTTGTTTTTCAGATCGCGAATGCTACCTGCAATGTCCACGCCTTTTAGCGCGCCATCCACTAAGTTAAGCGAGGCATTACCCAACAAACCTTTTTTAAGTGCTCCCACCGAATTGCCCTGCGTTGTCACGTCGATATTTACTGTGCCTGTGCCAGAAAGCATGTCGTTGTTGATGGCATCCACTAACAGCGGCCCAATAGAAACGCCTTTCATATTTTGTTTAAAGGCGATGCTAGGTGTAGTGCGCGCGTCAACCTTAAGCGTGCCACTCATACTGCCTTGATATAAATTGGCAGAAAATGGCGAGAGCGTGGCAATGCCCTCACCTGCTTTTAAGCCCAAATTCACATTCTCGGTTTTTACATTGGCGAGCTTAAGCCAGCCAATTTTGGCCTCACCCACCGCATTTAACTTTTTTAGCGCGCTCAAATCTATAGGCGTATCACCAGTGCTTTTAGCGCTAGTTTTGGTGATGTATTTGTCGGCATCAAGCCTATCAATTTTTATATCAAAATTGTAAATGGGGTTGCTAAATTGGCTAACGCCCACAATGGCATTAATTTGGCTATCATCTACTTTAGCAATGAGTGGGTTAAGTTGCAGTTTTTGACCATCGGCTTTGAGCCCAGCTTTAAGGTTAGATATTTGATATTTATCGTATTTCAAATTGCCAATACGCAAATTGCCATCTGCTAGAAAAGTCTTTAAACCACTTAGTCCGCTATTATTCCCTTGGGTGGGCTTATTAGAAGGTGCGCTAGAATTTGATGAGCTAGAAGCCGCATATCTATTGGCATCTAGGGTATCAATATCCAAGTCAAACAAGTACTTAGGGTTGCTAAATTGTGTAACTGCAAAGCTACCCTTTACTTGGCTGTCATCTACCTTGGCACTCAGCGGGTTGACACTTAACTTTTCGCCATCAGCTTTCAAATTAATATTAACGTTATAAGCTTTGGTTTTGCCGTATTTCAGGCTACCAATACGAATTACACCATCCGCATTTATAGTCTTTAGTGCGCTTAAATCGAGCGGCTTACCTGTATTTTTACTCGAAGTCTCTTTTTTAGCATTCGCATCAGCCACCACGTATTTATCCATATCCACGCTATCAACATCTAAATCAAAGGTGTAAAGCGGCTTGGCAAAATTACTAATGCCAAAGTTGCCTTTAATTTGGCTGTCGTCCACTTTTACATTCAGCCCGCTAAAGGCGAGTTTGCTGCCATAGGCTTTGATGCCAACATTAAGGCCAGTGACGCGGTACTTGTCGTAAATCAAGCTAGCCACACTCAACTTGCCATCCAGCGTCATATTTTTCAGCGCACTCATGTCGGCTGGTTTATTGTTGCTTTTGGCAGGTGCGGTCGATTTTCCTAGCAGTTTATTCAAATCTAATTTATCGGCATTTAAATTAAATTTGATGTTCATGGGTTGAGTATTGGTCTTAAAGCCACTCACGCTAACATCGCCATTCAGCTTGGTTTCAGCCATGTTCAGGCTAAACTTACTGTTAGCCAGCTCTTTTTTTATATCAGTATGTGCAGCTAAATTAAAGGTGCCTTTCATACCGCCATTGGGCAGGCTGGGGTCTGTAATATCTAAATTGCCAGCTAGTTTTGGAATATCAAAAATCAGGTTCTCAATATTGCCGCTAAAAGGTGAAGAGAAGGTGCCAGTGAGCGTGCGCTTGCCTTGCACGGCAGATAAATCGCCAGTAATGCCAGAGCTTTGCAACGCCTTGGGCGAACCTTTCATGTCGGCTAACACCATATTGGCTTTGAAAATATCGCCCGCTTTATCTTGGCTTAAGCTAACAGTGACTTTTTTGCTCGAAATTTCATCTTTTAAAATAGTAAGCGCAGGTGCGCTTAAATCGATACTTTGTTTAGCGCCACCCAAATTGCCAGAAGCTACAAATTTAAGGCTATCAACTAAAAATTCTTTTAGTTCTGGCTTGGCATCTACATCACCGCTAGCTTTAATATCCATACCAGTGCCACCCAATAAATCACCCATCATGTGGCTATCTAAGCCCTTCACCTTGAAATGCTTGGTTTCAGGGTCTATAAAGAAATTACCTTTGAGATTGGCGGTGGCAGACATTTTTGGCTGGTTGGCAGTCAAGGTGAAATCTGTTTCTAGATCAAAAGGTTCGGCCAAGGCGATATGGCCAGATTTCATATTAAGCTTGCTGATATTATATTTTGCGCCTGTGGTTTCATCCGTGTATATCACTTCAGAATTACTCAAATTAACGCCGTCAATATCAAATTTAATTTTGCTATCTTCTTCGTCTTTGCTTAGCAAGTCGTCAAAATTAAACTTGCCGTCTTTGTATTTCACCACATTGGCTTTTGCCCCATCGACATAAACCGTATCCACTACTAGCTCTTTTTTAAGTAAAGGCATCACAGTCAGTGCCACTTTTACGCTATTCACAGAGGCGAATACAACATCGGATTGATGCTCAGAGATGGAAACTTTGCCAAGATTAGCGCCAATTTTTGGCCAAAAGCTTAGTTTGATATCGCCTTCAATAATAAGTGTGCGCTCTTTTTTATCTTTGACGAGTTTGATTATCTCGTCTTTATAGTCGTTAGGGTTGAAGGTTGCAGCAAAATAACCAGCGACCAACAATAACAAAATAATGATGCCACCGATGCCATAGAGCGCGTATTTGATTAGTTTAGGCATAATGTTTCTCGTTACAATTTGAGTGTTATTTTAGCACCGAAATCAAACAACATTTTGGTTTATGGTTTTAGATGAATACTATGCGATTTATAGCTTAAGTGTTAGTTCATAAAAAATAGAGCAGTGTAATTGTTCCAAAAATAATACGATACCAAGCAAAGCCAACAAAATCATGGTTGGCGACAAAGCGAATGAGCACTTTAATAACGAGCAATGCCGATAAAAACGCAGTAATAAAACCCGCTATAAATATGGGCAAATCGGTACCGTTAAGCAGGCCCCAGCTATTTAGCAAATCATAGCCAGTTGCCGCAAACATGATGGGAATCGCCAAAAAGAATGAAAACTCGGTAGCGGCTTGACGCGTTAAGCCAAAAACCATGCCCCCTAATATAGTTGCGCCCGCGCGTGAAATGCCTGGCACGAGTGCCAATGATTGAGCCAAGCCAATTTTTAACGCCTGGCTAGCGCTGATAGCTTCAATTTGTTGAGTACTAGAATGGCTGGTATATTTTTCGATATACAGTATAGCGAAACCGCCCAGAATTAAGGCTATTGCCACCGTAATAGGCGAGAATAAATAGGCTTTGATGAAATCGTGAAATAGCAAGCCCAGCAAGGCTGCAGGCAAAAATGCGATGATTAGATTTAACACAAAACCTTGTGCAGAGGCATCGTTTCTCATGTGTGTTAGGGTGTTAAAAAGTCGTTTTCTATACTCAAAGCACACTGCTAAAATGGCGCCAAGTTGAATCACAATTTCAAATATTTTGCCTTTATCGTCGTTAAAATTGAGCAAATCGCCAACAATAATTAGATGCCCAGTGCTGCTTATTGGCAAAAATTCCGTTGCGCCTTCTACCAGCCCTAAAATAAAAGCTTTGAATAAGAGTATTAAATCCATAAGGTCATTTTAGCAGGCTTGGCCTAACTATTTAGGTTGATTTTTAAATTAGAGCAACTACAAATAAAAAAGGCGCGCGCAGCCCCTTTTTATATACCGCTTAATTCAATTTAAAATTATTTGAGCATACCTAAAACAGTAGAAAGCAAACCACCATTAGATTCAGCGTTTACTTCACCGTTTGGAGTCAATTTATCCACCACGGTTGGTAAGTATTGTGCGATTTGCGCGCTTAGCACTTCAGGAGAAAGACCAAATTTAGCCGCCATATCAGCGATTGCGCCTTCGCCCATTACGCTAGAAATTTGCTCTGGTGATACCGCGATATTTTCGCCCGTGCCCACCCATGAAGCCACTTGCTCTGATAAACCACCTTGTTTAAATTTATCGACAATACCGCTTAAACCGCCGTTGTTATTAAACATTTCCATCGCCACTTGTGCCATGCCGCCTTGTTGTCCGCCAAGCTTGCCTAAAACTGCACCTGCTACGCTATCGAATAAACCCATGATCTCCCCTTAAAATATAAAGTTGACAATTAAAACCGCCAGAAGAATAGCATAACTCAAAAACGCTCATCATTGCGCAGGTAGCGCCATTGCCCTATTGGTAATTTACCTAAATTTACACTTCCAATGCGCACGCGCTTTAAACCCACCACATGCAAGCCCACCATTTCACACATGCGCCTAATTTGGCGCTTTTTGCCCTCGCGTAGCACAAAGCGTAATTGATCTTCGTTTTGCCAGCTTACTTTAGCGGGTTTCAGCTTTTCGCCGTCTAAACTTAAGCCGTGATTCAGCCGCTGCATGTCCGCATCACTCAGTTCACCTTCTACGCGCACTAAATATTCTTTTTCTACCGATGAATCTTCACCAATTAAATGCCGTGCAATGCGGCCATCCTGAGTGAGCACTAACAAACCTGTCGAATCAATATCCAAGCGGCCTGCTGGCGCTAAGCCGTGCAAAAATCCACGTTGAAATTCTTTAGCATGATGTTGGTTTAACTCAGGGTCATCCAACCACTCGTTATCTGGGTGCACCAGCACAATCGCAGGCTGGTAGCCATCTTCAGCCTGCCCACTCACATAGCCCACAGGTTTATGCAGTAAAATGGTCACTTGTTCGGCTTGCTGTTCGTAAGCGTAACCGCTGATAATAATCTCGGCGTCAGGCTTAATGCGCGTGCCCAGCGTTTCCAAAATCACACCATCCACTCTTACCCAACCATTAATAATCCACTCATCCGCCTCGCGGCGCGAGCAAAGTCCACGTTCCGCCATCACTTTAGATAATCTAGGCTGCTCAACATTAACAGGTGAAGACTTATAAGCCGCCTTAGCCGCCGCGCCATATTGCGGCGTTGCAGTACCTTCATAACCGTCGCGCACCTTGCCACCTCTGCGTGGCGCTTGGCGATATTGTGGCTCATTTTTGTCAGGGCGCGGTGTAGTGCGGGTATCAACACCTGAGGGTTTGTGCTGT
>JANLWF010000076.1:0-5813 GCA_031364385.1 Methylotenera sp. | reverse complement strand
CTGGGATGCGCGTCAACATGCCGACTTCTTGCAAATTAACTGCCTGCACCAAGTCTTCGATAGTCACGCCACTTAAAATCGACAGCGCGGATTTTGCGCCGATGCCATTCACCTTAAGCAATTGTTTAAACGTACTTTTTTCTTGCTCGGTGCCAAAGCCGTACAGCAGCTGCGCGTCTTCTCGCACCACCATGTAAGTGAGTAAATTCACCTTGGCTCCGATTTCGGGCAAGTTGTAAAACGTGCTCATCGGCACCTCCACCTCGTAACCGACTCCGCCGCAATCTAGCACGATATAGGGTGGCGATTTTTCTAACAATAGCCCGTTCAGGCGTGCAATCATGTTGTTCTCATTTACTAATGTTATTAACCGTCATTGCGAGCGTATGCGAAGTAATCCAAAAATTAGTTTGCGTTGACTGAATTGCCTCGCCTATGCTCGCGATGACAAATTGTTTTAAATCAGCCTACCATTTTTAACACGAAAACCTGCCGTCGCTAATTTCCCTAGCCCCTGCCCGCCATGTGCGTGACAAATCGCGCACGCCAAGGCATCTGCCGAATCTGGTTTGGGTGTAGCGGGTAAATTAAGCAAACGTTTCACCATTTCTTGTACTTGCTCTTTTTGTGCGTGACCGTTACCCACCACCGCTTGCTTGACTTGCAGCGCAGTGTATTCCGCCACGCTTAAATTGCGTATCACCGCCGCGCTAATCGCCGCACCACGCGCTTGGCCAAGTAATAACGTTGATTGCGGGTTCACATTCACAAACACTTTTTCTATCGCCACTTGGTTAGGCGCGTAGGTGTCAATTACCTCAAATAGCCCGTCTAGTATGAGTTTCAGCCGCGCGGGTAATTCTTCTCTGTCGTCCTCGCCTTCTACAGCATTCTTTTTAGCAGAGGCGGTTTTAATCGTACCACTGGCAATATAAGTAATTTTTTCGCCTATTTTTTCGATGACACCAAAACCTGTGATGCGCAGGCCAGGGTCGATGCCTAAAATACGTTTAATAATCAAAACTAATCCACAGGCACATTAAATTTTAGAAGCATTTTCGGCAAATAATCATCTAAGTTTTTAATATGCTCATCGTTTAACTCTATCAAATTAAAATCATATTTTTTGTATATTTCTTTCTTCTTTTCTTTACGCTGTTTGTATTTAGGGTCATTTTCTAAACCCCAATATTCAATATAAACCTTGCCTGCAGGTACATAGAAATCACAATAAAGCTCTTCTTCAATAGGTAATAAGCGTTCATAAGCATGGACAATACCGGACATATATAACCAGTTATCAATTAGCCCCTCTGCTTTTGAGCGAACCCAGTGACCATCCATTGCGCGATGTGTTGGTTTAAATTTGTCTAATTTATCTCTAAGTCCAACCTGTTTTTCGTTTTTCCCTTGACCAGAAACATCTTCGGATTTTGTTTTTGGCTCCGACACCTTGCTACCCAAGAGTTCTTGAACAGTATTAGTTAAAATTCTTGAGCTAATGATAGCTTCAGGCCAAACAACATAAGGAATACCAGATTGACGAATTTCGCGGCTTTCTGCTTGCAGTTTTTTACCTTGCGCTGTTGGAATCCAACCTTTCATGGCGCGTTCAATCCAGCCCAGTTCCGATAAAACCAGATTGACTTTCCTGCTACCAATACCGAGCTTTTCGCCTAACGTTGTAGAGCTTAAAAAATTAGCCTGCTTGGGTTTTTCAACTACTGTAGTTTCTACCTTTTTTACAGTCTTACTTTTATTTTTTTCTATCCAATGTTTGTAGCAAAGCGCGTAACCATCTTTTGAAACTGGGCTGTCACAAGCTACAACCGAACATTTTGGTAAATTAGCCATTCCTAATTCTCAATCACAGCAGTCGTATAAACATCTTGCACATCATCCAAATCTTCAAGCGCATCTAAAATTTTCTGCATTTTCACCGCATCGTCGCCTGTGAATATGGTTTCCATACTTGGTTTCATAATCACTTCGGCTACCACCGCTTTTAAACCTGCCGCCTCCATCGCTTCTTTCACGGCAATAAAATCATTCGGCGGTGTGATGACCTCTATGCTGCCATCTTCATCTGTGACAATATCTTCCGCGCCCGCTTCCAGCGAAGCTTCCATCACTTTTTCTTCATTTGTTCCAGGCTCATAAACCAAGCTGCCGCAGTGTTTAAACATAAATACCACGCTGCCGTCTGTGCCTAAATTGCCGCCGTATTTGCTTAGCGCGTGGCGCACATCCATCACTGCGCGCTGTTTATTGTCAGTGAGGCAGTCGATAATAATCGCCGCGCCATTGATGCCATAACCTTCGTAGCGAATTTCTTCGTAGTTCACACCTTCTAGCTCGCCAGTGCCTTTTTTGATGGCGCGGGTGATATTATCGGCAGGCATGTTTTCTTCTTTAGCCTCCGCCACGGCGGCGCGCAGGCGTGGGTTCATGTTGGTATCGCCGCCGCCTAAGCGAGCGGCCACGGTGATTTCTTTGATAATTTTGGTAAAGATTTTACCGCGCTTGGCATCTTGGCGGCCTTTTCGGTGTTGAATATTTGCCCATTTACTATGACCTGCCATGTTGCTAACCCTTAAATCCTAAAAAATTAAATTTTACCACGACTGGCTTGCGCTATTACTCCTGCCCTTGTGCAGGGTCAACACTTTGGTGCTTACGAATCGTAATCGCCGAAATCGTCACCAAGGCTAAGGCGATAAATAACATGCCGACCAGCTCTATAGGCGTTGGCCTTTCACCCAATTGCAGCCAAGCAGCGCTTACGCCAATCACTGGTGCTAACATACTGGCCATGCTGGCAACCCCGGCAGGCAGGCGCTGCAAGGCGTATAGCCAAAGCACCCAAGCTAAGCTTCCGCTTAAAAATATGCTATAAACAATGGTGAGCATAAACGTCTGCGTCCACTGAATGGGCGGCGCGGGCAACACTAGCGCAAGCAAAATGATAGGAATAGAGCCCAGCAAAGTGGGCCACGCGGTGATATTAAGCAAATCTAACTGTGGCGCGCGCTGGTGCAACTTTTTAGAAACTATCGCTGAAACTGCCCACGAAATGCCCGAAAGCAGCGCCAAAAACATACTAAACCCATCGCCTTTTATGTGCAATGGGTCAAATATCAGCACAATACCAAACAGCGCAAATACCACCGCCAACCATTGCCACCCTTGCACTTTCTCGCCCAACATTGGCCACGCAAATAGCATCACCCAAAACGGCATGGTGTAAGACAACACCGCCGTTTTGCCTGCGCCGCCTGACACTAACGCCCAAATCAACAAACCCGTAAAGCCGCATGTTTGCAGCAAACCTAATAGCAACATGGTGGGGAACTCTTTTAATGCCAATGGCCGTTTTGTAATTATAAGCACCAAAAACAACATGATTGCGCCTAAAAACGTACGTAGCGCGGCAAACTGAAATGGGCTGGCGAATTGCACCGCTAGCTTCATCACCACCCAGTTATAGCCCCAAATAAGCGTGAGTATGAAGAGTGCTACAAAAGCTTTAATTATCGTGTTTTTAGCCATACGCCATATTAATGGTTTGCGAACGAGTTGATAAGGTGTATATTTTAATTAGCTTAGGTGGAGAAAATCATGAAGACATTACTGCAAGTTTTAAGTGATAAAAAACATAAGGAAATTATTTCAATTGCGCCAAATAGACCAGTTTTTGATGCTTTAGTGATTTTAGCAGAATACAAAATCGGTGCGCTGGCCGTAATGGAAGGCGACAAACTGGTGGGGATTTTTTCTGAACGCGATTACGCGCGCGAGGTGATTCTGCAAGGCCGCTCATCTAAAACCACGCAAATATACGAGGTAATGACGGCCAAGGTGATTACTGGCAAACCAGATGACATGGTAGATAAAACCTTGAACTTGATGAGCGAAAAGCGGTTCCGGCATTTGCCCGTGATGGAAGACGACAAAATGATAGGTATGCTGTCGATTGGCGATTTGGTGAAGGAAACTATTGCATATCAACAACGCTTGATTGAAGAGCTAGAAAGCTATATTAAAGGCTAACTTTGCCATTATTTTTGAACTTGCAATGCCCTTCGCCAAGTTCAGGGCGAACGGATTTTTTGATGTCTTACTTAATATTTAATCCGTTCGTGCTGAGGTTGCCGAGTTAGTCCGCTCGTGGTGAGCTTGTCGAACCACAATGTAATTTACTCGCCGATAATCTTCACTAGTACGCGTTTTTTGCGTCTGCCATCAAATTCACCGTAGAAAATCTGTTCCCACGGGCCAAAATCGAGCTGACCATCGGTAATTGCAACCACCACTTCGCGCCCCATCACTTGGCGCTTCATATGAGCGTCGGCATTATCTTCACCTGTGTCATTATGGCGATAGCCGCTTACAGGCTCATGCGGTGCAAGACGCTCTAACCATTGCGTGTAATCATGGTGCAAGCCGCGCTCGTCATCGTTAATAAACACACTGGCGGTAATATGCATGGCATTTACCAGCACAAAACCTTCGCGCACGCCGCTTTCGCGCAGGCATTCCTGCACTTGCTCGGTAATGCGAATAAACGCCACGCGAGTGGGCGGATTAAACCAAAGTTCTTTGCGAAAGCTTTTCATTTCTAGACTCCTAATTTATTCGTTTATTTTAGCACCTGCACATACAAAAAAGCCTCCGTTTGGAGGCCTTTTAAAACTAAAAAATCTAGCTTTTTACTTCAACTTCTTGTTTAAAGTCTTTACCTTCGTTATCGGTCGCCACTACTTCTAATTTGCCTGGCACAGTTGGCACAAAGTTGAATTTAAAATACGGATCTTCTGCTGTGCCTACGCCCACATCCACGGTGAGCACATTTTTACCATTATAATTAAATGCGGTTTTGTTAATGTAAAACGCTGGAATAAAGCCTTGCGATACCAATTCGCGCTGCAAACCAGTACGCATGGGGTGTTTAATATTAAAGGTGGTAGATGTCGCAGCGCCCATTTTTACAGGGTCATCCACCTTAAATTTAATTTTGCCAGCCGACGCACGAACTGCCGCTTCATCCGCATCTACCGTGCCACCACAGCCACCCGCAGCACGGATTTCACGCGAAGTTAAATAAAGTTTGCCATCAGCCGTTTCGCCCACCAGTCGCACAAATGCGTCAGTTTCAAATCTAATTCTTGTCGCCAATTGAAAATCACCTAAAGCATCCGTTAAATGATAAGTTGCGGTCAATGGAATCGGGTTCGCATCCACAAATGCATACAATTTGACTATTTTTACGCCTTTGGCAGCTGCGTTATCGATTAAATAGGCCACAGGAACTTGTGCGCCACTTTCAGCGCGGCGCGGCGCGTCGATTTTCATGAAATCTGCTTCTATCATTGGGCGTTTTTCAAAAAACGCTTCTTTCATCACTGGCCATAAATTGGGATCTGGCTCTGCAAAAGCAGGCAGGCTACTAGCCAATATAATTGCGCTTCCCAGAGCACTTAATATTAATTTTTTCAAGCTCATACATTCTCCATATAACTTAGCATACGCTTTAACGCGCCATTCACAATTATGACTACAAGGCGCTATTTTAGTTTTATTCAAGCAATTGTATGTGACCCATGTCACATAATTATCACGTCATACAATATTTTAAACTATGCTTGTGTAGGGTCACCCGATGGTCGCATTTCATAATCGGGGTTCCAAAATTCCTCAAAATTAAGTTCTACGCCGTTGCCCGCTGGGTCTTTCAAGTTGATCTGACGCACACCGTTTGCCAAAATTCGCGTCGTATAAGCCACGTTATTTTTAGCCAAGTGCGCTTCCATCGC
>JANLWF010000065.1:0-5166 GCA_031364385.1 Methylotenera sp. | reverse complement strand
CCATAATTGCGTGAGGTAGTTTAAATCCCACTGTAACTCTTCTGTATTTCTGCCGATACCAGCAGTACGCGCGATAATGCTCATGCCTTTTGGTATTTCGAGTGCTGCCATTACGTCGCGTAACTCGTTGCGATCTTCGCCTTCAATCCGGCGTGAAACACCACCGCCACGCGGATTGTTGGGCATTAACACTAAATAGCGACCCGCTAGTGATATGAGCGTTGTTAGTGCGGCGCCTTTGTTGCCGCGCTCGTCTTTATCCACTTGCACGATAAGCTCTTGGCCTTCTTTAATGACATCTTGAATGCGCGCTTTGCCGCTTTCAGATTTATCTGAAAAGTAACTGCGTGAGATTTCTTTAAATGGCAGAAAGCCATGACGCTCGGCACCGTAATCCACAAATGCGGCTTCTAGTGAGGGTTCTACGCGGGTAATCACACCCTTGTAAATGTTGCTTTTGCGCTGTTCTTTACCAGCGTGTTCTATGTCTAAATCGACTAATTTTTGTCCATCAACAATCGCAACGCGTAATTCTTCTGACTGCGTTGCATTAAATAACATGCGTTTCATTGTGTGCTCCCGCGCACTAGCAGGCAGACATTTTGACAGTGGACTAAAGGCCGAAGACTAGCCTATTTAGAAAGCTCTATTAAGAGAGCTTGTAAATAAAGTTTAAGCTCGCATTGCACATATAATTAAATACATGTAAATGCGGCAATATGTAGCAAGTAAATTGCTCGCAAGGCTCGTGTTTAAAGGCCTGTATTGCATATCGCAAATGTTGAAGCGATACGCAGCTTAATTTAAATGTGTTGCTACAATTGTCAACTTACGCCAACAAGTGGCATAAATCCGTTAAAATTCTATCTTCAGTCACTTTAGTCGCGCTTATGTTTATTTGTCTGCGGCGACTAGAGCGCAATTCTTTTATCGCTACTTAAAATGGCGAGCGATTTAGCCATTATATTGGGTATAACCAAGTATTTTTTGTCACGTATTTTGTGTGTTTAATCGCTTTTAGTAATTAGATTCAACAACATGCTAAGTATAGGCGTAATCGAAACTTTAAGCAAAGCCAAGTTTAAGTAAAGCCGAGTTTAGTAAAATTAGGTTTAGTAAAAATAGGATTCAATTGGAACAAAATAACATTATTAGTGCAAGTGCTGCAGCGAACATCACGGTGGACGAGGCATCTGAAGGTCAGCGTGTCGATAATTTCCTCACCAAAACGCTTAAAGGCGTACCTAAAAGCCATATTTATCGCATTTTGCGCAGCGGCGAAGTGCGTGTCAACAAAGGACGTATTGATGCCTCGTACAAGCTAATTATTGGCGATATTGTGCGCGTGCCGCCAATACGTGTGGCCACACACGAGAAAGAAGTGCTGAACGCACCAGCTACATCGATATTGGAAAGCACGATTATCTTTGAAGATGAAGCCTTGCTAGCCATCGACAAACCCGCTGGTTTCGCCGTGCATGGGGGCAGTGGTGTGAGCCGTGGCGTAATAGAACAGTTGCGCTTAGAACGTCCCAAAGCCAAGTTTTTAGAGCTGGTGCATCGCCTAGATCGCGAAACTTCTGGCGTGTTGATGCTGGCCAAAAAGCGTGCTGCATTGGTGACGCTTCACGAAATGATTCGAAACAATCAAACCGATAAGCGTTATTTAATGCTGGTGGCAGGCGAGTGGACGGAGAAAAAGAAGCGTGTGGTGTTGGATTTGCAAAAGTACGTGCTGCCCAACGGTGAGCGCCGCGTGAATGTGGTGACCGATAAAAGCAAAGATAAATATGACGAGGCACAAGTCTCTGAAACCAATTTTTACTTGAAACAAGCCTATGTTGGCTTTACATTATTAGAGGCGCAACTTGTTACGGGGCGCACCCACCAACTTCGTGTGCAATTGGCACATTTAGGTTTTCCCATTGTCGGAGATGATAAGTATGGCGATTTTGCCAATAATAAACTTTTGCAGAAAAAGGGCTTAAAACGCATGTTTTTACATTCGGCCGAAACCAATTTGAAGCATCCTGTGTCTGGTGATAAGTTAAAATTAAGTGCGCCTTTGCCGCCTGAGTTAGAAAAATTTATGAGAAGTTTACAATCAAAATAATGAGTAAAAAATTCGATTTAATTGTGTGGGATTGGGACGGTACGCTAGCAAACTCAACAGACATGATTGTGGATGCTATTGTCTTGGCTGCAAGCCAAGTAGGCTTGCCAACGCTAGATCCAGTCGCTGCGAGTAATATTATTGGGCTTGGTCTGCGCGAGTCTATTCACGCGTTGTTTGGCGATATACCTAGCGAACAAGCGCAAGCTTTGGCTAGACAATACACAGCTAATTATTACGCTGGTGAGGAGGCAATACCGCTTTTTGCAGGTGCAAAACCCACCATTATTGAGCTTAATCGGCGCGGTTATAAGCTAGCAGTGGCGACAGGCAAGGGCAGACGTGGCCTTAATTTGGCGCTTGAGCATTGCGGCCTAACGCATTATTTTCACGAGACTAGAACGGTGGATGAGTGTTTTTCTAAACCGCATCCGCAAATGTTAGATGAGCTGATGGATGCTTGCGTAACAACGCCAGAGCGCACTTTGATGATTGGTGATACCAGTTACGATTTGCAGATGGCCGAAAATGCCAGTGTGCAAGCGGTGGCGGTGACGTTTGGCGCGCAATCGCAAGAACAATTATCAGGGTACAATAGCATTGAAATGTTCCATCAATTTAATGATTTAAGCGCGTGGTTGTTAAAGCATGCATAAGCTTTTTAAAAAATGAATAAACAAGCCATTATTTTAGATAGTAATGAACTACACGAGAAATCACTCGGCCTGCGTTTTGCGCTACCGCAATTGGGCGAATTTGCTACTGGTTTTGTGGTGCGCTATCACGGCAAGGCGCACGCCTATGTGAACCAGTGTGCGCACGTGCCAGTAGAGTTGGATTGGGAGCAAGGCCATTTTTTTACTGTGAGTAAAGATTATCTCATTTGTGCCACACACGGCGCGCATTATCAGCCAGATACTGGACATTGTGTTATGGGGCCGTGCAAAGGAAAAAGCTTGCAAGTATTGCCAGTGACGGAACAAAATCAACAAATCACCATTCATATTGATCAACTACATAGAACACACAGGAAAACCTAAATGGCGGAACAAAATAACACAGAAAGCAATAGCAACTGGCAACAACAAACCATCGAAAAGTTAGCGCTTTCTGGCTTAAAAGAGCAGCAAACCGCACGGCGTTGGAGCACGTTTTTTAAAGGACTTACCTTTGCCTATTTGTTTTTATTATTAATGTTGGGCTTAGGTTTATTGAGTGATAAAGGTGCATCAGGCCCACATACGGCGTTAATCGAGATTAATGGCGTAATCGAGGCGGGTGGCGACGTTAATGCAGATACTTTCATCAGCAGCTTGAACGATGCCTACGAAAGTAGCGGTACCAAGGGCATTATTTTACGCTTTAATACGCCAGGTGGCAGCCCAGTACAATCGGGTATTATTAACGACGAAATTGTGCGTCAAAAGAAATTACACCCAAATATTCCCGTGTATGGTGTGGTGGAAGACATTTGCGCCTCTGGTGGCTATTATATTGCCGCGGCTACCGACAAAATTTACGTGGATAAAGGCAGTATTGTTGGTTCCATCGGCGTATTGATGGATGGCTATGGCTTTACCGATGTGATGAAAAAAGTAGGCGTAGAGCGCCGATTACTCACAGCGGGCGAAAATAAAGCTATGCTTGACCCGTTCTCACCGCTCAACCCAAAACACCAAGCACTTGCGCAAACCATGCTTAACGAAATTCACGAGCAATTTAAAACTGTAGTGCGAAAAGGCCGTGGCGCGCGCTTAAAAGAAACCTCAGAAACCTTCAGTGGCTTGTTTTGGAGCGGCGAACAAAGCATTAAACTTGGCCTTGCTGATGCGCTCGGAAGTGCCGATTTCGTGGCGCGTGAAGTCATTAAACAAGAAGAAATTGTGGATTACACCTATCAAGATACAGTGATAGACCGCTTTGCTAAACGTTTAGGTGCCAGCATGACAAAATCGGTGGGCTTAGATGCGATGATAAAAGGCATACAGTTGAGGTAATGTTTGGTACTTAGAGTAGTTATAGTTGTTTGAATAGCCCTTATGGGCTATTGCGTTTGGGCTAGTTCAGCATATTATGCACTCAAGTACTTAGTCATCGAATTATATACAGGAGAGCCACCATGAAAACCAAACACCTTATCTCAAGCCTACTGTGCAGTTTGTTCGTATTTGCTGGGCAGCAAGCGTACGCAAATACCTATTTTTTAAACCAATCTAATACACTTGCAGATAATTTCAATTACGCAAAAGTGGACGTGTTGGAAACAACGGATGGTAATCTTAATTTCACAGTAACCGCTATAGCGCCTAATAATTGGAAATTTTCAAATTTCTATTTTAATTTAGGCGGCTCTACAGGTGCCATTACATTATTTGGATTGCCATCAGGCTGGAGTGCAGATAATAATCATAATGATTCTGAATTTGGCAGGTTTTCAAACGGCGCTAAAGGAAATGGCAATAGCTTGCAAAGTGTATTTAGTTTTACCGCAGATGGTGTGAATCCATTATCATTTGCTAACTTATTAGAAAACAATAAGGACTGGATTTTTGCAGCGCATGTGCAATGCCAAAGTAAAAAAAATAATCCATGCAGCGGTGTTGATAATGTAACGAGTCATCACATAGCAGGACCTGAGATTTCACCTGTACCAATCCCTGGCGCAATTTGGTTGTTTGGCACTGCGTTAATGGGCTTTATAAGCATGAGCAATCGCAGAAAAGTTTAAAGTGGATATGCGTAAAAAAACCGCCAATCGGCGGTTTTTTTATTTAGATAACAAAGCCTTAATATAATTGTCGAGGTGTTAACACAATTGTTTGGTGTGGTTTATTAATCCATTAGTTGAACTATCGTAGTTGCAGACCGTTTCTTCACTAGTGAGTTGCGGCAAAATTTGTTGGGCGATTTGTTTGCCATATTCCACGCCCCATTGGTCGAAGCTGTTGATGTCCCACATCATGCCTTGCACAAATATTTTGTGTTCATACAGCGCTATTAATTTACCCAAAGTGTTGGGCGTGAGTTTATCGAACAAAATCGATGTTGTCGGG